>CAJXJM010000203.1 GCA_913054205.1 uncultured Rhodospirillaceae bacterium | reverse complement strand
ATTGTCGACATCGTAAAAACGTGGGATCAAATTTAGGATGGTTGATTTGCCGGCCCCGGACGGGCCAACCAAAGCAACAGTTTTTCCTGCAGGTACCTCTAAGCTGACGCCCGTGAGCGCTGCCTGATCTTTGATATAGGAAAAGTGCACATTTTTGAGATGGACGCCGCCGCCGGTGATAGGAAGCGCAATTGCATCGTCTTTCTCGGTAATTGTGGGTTCGCGGTCGAGCAGTTCGAACAAGCGTTGCGCGCCGGCCAGGCCTTCCTGCAAAGATGCATTGAGATTAGCGAGTCGCTTCATTGGCTCATAGGCCAGCAAAAGTGCGGTAATGAATGAAAAGAAAGAGCCGGGGTCCATGCTGCCATGAATGACCTGAAAGCCACCATAGGCAATAACCATCGTGATCGCGACGCCACCGAGGCTTTCCATAATCGGGCTGGCAAGTGCCCGCACTCGGGAGGCTTTGAAAACCAAACCAAAGATGCGTTCGGCAATGGCGCGCACCCGATTTTTTTCATATTCCTCCATGCCGTAGGATTTAACCACTCGCGCCCCTTGAAAGGTTTGTTCCAGCAATGTGGTGAATTGGCCCATATCTTCCTGGGTGTTGACCGTGACTTTGCGCATGCGTTTGCCCAGGCGGGCAATTGGAATAATCGCAATCGGAAAGACAATAAAGGCGAGCAGAGCCAGCTTCCAATCCTGCCAAAACATGACGCCGATCAAGCCTATCAAAGACAAAAAATCTTTGCCAAAACCGGTGAGTACATTTGAAACAGCTGCCCGCATCATATTGATGTCGATGGTAAAACGAGAAATCAGATTGCCGGTTGGATTGTCGTGGTAAAAGCCGAGTTCCATCCGCATCAAATGAGCATAAAGCCGATGTTGGGTATCGGTGATAATGCGAAGGCCGACATAGCTCATCAAAACGGATTGGCCGTAATTAGCGATGCCTTTGATGGTAAAAGTGACAAATACCGCGCCGGAGATCAGCCACAGGAGAGATTCATTTTTTTCAAAAAAGACGTCATTGATAATCGGTTTCATTAGCGCGGCGCTGGTCGCGGTCGCTGCCGCCACCAAGGCCATGCAAGCAAGTGCCGCCACAATCCAGCCGATATAAGGCCGGATGCTTTCCCGCGCCAAACGCGACATCAACGCATAGGTCGTGTTGCTCTGTGGCAGTGGTTTGGATTCTGAGCTGCTCAAGGCATTGAATTCCTTAAATTATACCGGCCCATCGCCTATTAGTTCGGGGCCGCTATACGATTTGCCGGAACATAGCATGGGAAGTGATAAAAAGTCACTTAACAGAACCAATTTAGTGATAACGCTTTTTTACGGATTGTTTCGCGCGTCACCATGGCTGCACCGGCACGAAGGTATCGACAAGCATGTCGACGAATACACGAACCTTGGGTGAGAGATGTTGGCTATGGGGATAGACAGCGTAGACGCCGAGTTCTTTCTTGGATTCATATTCCTCCAAAACAGCTTGCAGGCGTCCAGCTTTCACATCCTCCGCCACGATAAAATTTGCGCTTCGCATTAATCCGATACCCGCCAATACGGCACGATGTAGCGCCGTCGCATTATTGGTTTCAAAATTGCCGCTTATATCGATCCGTTTTATTTTGCCGCCCACTTGAAACTCCCAGTGGTTAAAGGTCGTCAGCGTACTTATTTGCAGGCAGTTGTGGTCTTTAAGATCGATTGGAGTTTTAGGTGCCCCGTGCTGCTTAAGATATTCCGGAGATGCCGTGACGATGCGTCTGATCGACCCTAGCCTTCGAGCGATCAAGGAACTGTCCGGTAGATTGCCGGTTCGGATTGCGACATCAACTTCTTCTTCTACAAGATTGACGATGCTTTCAGAAAGCGTGAGCTCGATGCGAAGGTCAGGGTATTTGGCTAACAAGTCTGGGAGAAGGGGTTCCAAATGACTGAGCCCAAACGCCGTCGACGAATTTATTTTTAACAATCCGCGCGGCTCTTCTTGGAAATTAGAGACCGCCATTTCGGCATCTTTAATTGCTGCCAAGATGGGCAGACAGCTTTGATAATAGGTGCGGCCTTCATCGGTTAGGCTAACCTGGCGCGTGGTACGGTTGAGTAACCTGGCGCCCAAACGCTCTTCCAGTCTTCCTATGAGTTTGCTGACGGCTGAGGGCGTTAGGCGCAAGGCTCGGGCGGCAACCGAGAAGTTTTGGGCTTCGACAACTTCAGCAAAAACGGCCATTTCACCCGCAGAATCCATAAATACTCACCCATTTCAATAATAAATATTAATGAATAAAATTCATATATATGTTTCAAAATTACATAATTATCATTTATTAAGCAATAATATACTTTAAGCGTCATAGCTAGAAAATCAGAATAAGGAAAACTTGTTATGACGAATAAATCACAAAACTCATCTTCTTCAGTGTGGTCTGAAGATCAGATCACAATCAGTTCTGAGGAAATTCAGAGTGCCATACATAAAGCACATCAATTGCGCGGTCAGACCTTTCGAAATGCTTACAGGTCACTGGTTGAGTTGTTTGCGGATCTGCGGCTCATTCTCGGTCCGATCCCCTCAGCCTTTACAAAAACAAATGGGCGCTAAACGTAAACTTAATTTAAGAATAAATCTTGGACGAGAATGTCTATTTATTCTTTGAACGCTGATAAGCGCCAGATGCTGTATCAACCGCCTGAAGATAGTCGGCCTGTAATTCGCTGTGGCCTTGGCGCGCGGCGTCATAGCTTTCTTGTCTTGGAGCGTTAGAGCTCTGAAAATGCGGGAAGACATAGCGCGCTGCCAATTCGTAACTGCGTTTAGTCGCTTCCCATGAAACAAAATTGTGGGCAAAAAATAAAAATGTGCCAAACCCACCGGTTTGTTTTTGGACGCGTTCTATTTCCTGGATAGCATCTTCAGGCGTTCCGACCAAAAGCAGTTTACTTTCAACTCCCCATGCGAGAGGGTCTTTTTCCTCAACCGGGAACGGTGAAGCTGGCAAGACATGGTGAGAATAGTCCACCCACTTTTGTAGACCGAATTCCATGTCCATGAGTGCCTGCTCTCTGGTCTCTGCAAGATGAGCTATAACGGTAATGCGCCATTGGCGGCGTTCGACTGTGCGGCCATTTTCTTTCGCGGTTTCCTCACAAATGCGCCAATTCTCAGACTGAGTTTCAAGCGCTGCGTCAGAAATTCCGCCAAGGACCAATAGGCCTGCGCCAAATTTTCCCGCACACAAAGCGCCAGATGGAGATTTGACGCTGGTAACGGCCATTTCCATCATCGGCTTTGAATAACTGCCGAGCTGAAGTTTTGCATTTTTTAATGTAAACCAATCGGTCTCCATAGAAACCGTTTCACCTTCCATAAGTGGCACGATTGCATCCAAGGCTTCACTCATGCGGCGGCGCTGGTCTCCTGGCTCAACCCCCATTTGATAGGCGTCAGTAGGCAGAGCGCCGGGACCCGCACCAAACATGACGCGACCTCGGGTCATGTGATCCAGTTGCACCATTTGATCGGCGACAATCAAAGGATGATGAAAGGAAACCGTTTTGACGCCAGTTCCTAATTTAATATAATTTGTGCGTTCGGCGGCGGCGGCGATAAAAATTTCCGGCGAGGCGATAATTTCAAATCCGCCCGAATGATGCTCACCGACCCAAACCTCATCGTAATCGAGATCGTCCAAAAGCTCGATTAATTCTAAATCTCGCTCCAACGCCAAAGTGGGATTTTCATCAAGCGGGTGATGGGGGCCTAAAAACACGCCAAAACGAAGAGAGGAATTTTCCATGTGCTGGTTTCTTTCCACTTAAAACAGTTATTTTACAGCTTATTGCCAATTTTATGTGACTGCCTGGGCCGCCTCTTGTGATAGTCGGGCTACGGGTTGATCGTCCAGTGGGAAATGCACGATGGTGGCTATTACACCAAGGATCACACCGCCCCAGAAGATAGGGTCATAGCTGCCTGTTGCATCAAAGATTAATCCGCCCAGCCAGATACCAAGGAAGCTACCGACCTGATGACCGAGAAAAGTAAAACCAACCAGCGTCGCCATATATTGGGTGCCGAAAACCTGGATGACGACGCCAGTGGTCAGCGGCACGGTGCCAAGCCACAAAAGTCCCATCGCCGCCGATAGAACAATCACAATTGGTGTCGTCATCGGCAATAAAATAAAGCCGATCATGACCAGCGCGCGGAGGCTGTAGATCGCGGCCAAAAGCATTTTTTTTGATCTGCGATCTCCGGCCAATCCCCAAAAAATACAGCCTATGATATTAAAACCACCAATCAGAGCGAGCGCCGTTGCGCCGACCCAATCGGATTGTCCGAGGTCACTCAAATAGGCTGGCAGATGAGCGCCGATAAACATGGTTTGAAAACCGCAGACAAAATATCCGAAGATCAGAAGTTGATAGCCTCTATGGCGGCTTGCTTCTTTCATCGCATCGCCAAAATTCTGCTTTGAATGGTCATCTGAGGCGCGCGCATTGCCACCTGCCAGGGAAGCCGTAAGAGGTACAATGATCGCGGTCATAATCGCGAGTATAATGAGAGATTGAACCCAACCATTTTCATTTATAAGCCACTGGCCATAGGGCACCAAAATGAGTTGCCCCGAAGAGCCACCCGCACTACCAATCCCCAAAACCAAGCTTCGGCGTTCTGGGGGAAAGCGACGGGCAATAACGGATAAAATGATCGGAAAACCAGTCATGCTGAGGGCGAAGCCGGTAAGCATCCCGATGCCAATCGTTGCATCAAGTGGCGCAGTAGCCTGCGACATTATATAAAGACCGGCGGTGTATATGATTGCTCCGAGGGCGACAATCTTGGCGGGTCCAAAACGATCCGCCAAATATCCCATCATCGGAGTTGATATGCCCCAAATTAGACTTTGCAGGGCGACAGCAAAAGCGAATGTTTCGCGTCCCCAGCCCAGATCAAGGCTGATCGGCTTCATGTAAACGCCGAGGCTTGAGCGCACACCGAACGAAATGCAAAGGATCACGGTTCCCAGAATCAGAACCATGATCGGCGTATTGAATTTTGTTAATTTCACCTGATTTATTTTCCGGCTAAGGTCATGCCGTCAATTCTGAGAGTTGGTGCATCGACACCATAACGAAATTCAAGATCGTCGGCAGGCGTTAGGTTGAGAAACATATCTTTGAGATTGCCGGCAATGGTGATTTCACTGACCGGATAGGTCAGCTCGCCATTTTCAATCCAAAACCCAGACGCGCCCCGAGAATAATCACCTGTCAGGCCATTGATCCCCATGCCGATCAGCTCGGTGATGTAGAGGCCGCTCTTGATATCGCTCATGAGTTCTTGAGATGATTGTGTGCC
>CAJXJM010000202.1 GCA_913054205.1 uncultured Rhodospirillaceae bacterium | reverse complement strand
GGGCCGGTATTTTTGCGCTTAGCGATGTCCGCTTTTGACCCTTAGCGGACATTCGCTAAATTACCTCCGAAAGCGTACATCCTGTTCAAAACGAGCAACCTCAAATATTTTTTTATTATATTTTTTTCAAATCCATCCGTTCAAGTGAAGTAATGCCCTACGTATCGATTTGCCGACCAAGGTTGTCGAAAAATCAGTTTAGTAAGCGTCATATAAAGAGCTGCACCCAAAGCCATCAACAGTGTCCGACAAAATATCCAAAACCGGCAACAACGAGCAGGCTTTTGGCGAATACAACAATTGGCAAGAGGCCTGGTCTGCAATATGGCGCACATGATCTATGTCATGGCGGAGAATTTTTTCTTCGAGAATAAATGCGGGCGTATTGATTTTTTGCGTCAAATTAACTCCCCCTTTTCCCTGAACATTAACTTCATAGGTGTGGATATTTGCAACGATCAGTCAAGGATAACATGTGGCACAAAATGAGCCTCTTCCGTCGTAATGAGAGATCGGCCTTCACGTATTCCCAATCCGGCGGGTTGACCCGCCACGACCCAGCATCCCAGGACAGGAAAAAACCCATCAAAGTCTGGCAAAGAATGAAATTCCTGAACAATATATCCTTCGGCACCATAGGGTCCGTCTGTTTGTTTTTGCAATTTGGTTTGTGCAACTATTTCAATATTCTGACCGCGGCGGGAGAACAATGGTTTACGCACAAATTTATGCGAAAGCGTGCTCGCCTTAGCATCGCCTTCAAAATACGACGGGATTAAATTGGGATGTCCTTCGAACATTTCCCAAAGCAGCGGAAGAAGGCCTTTGTTAGATAAAATGGCTTTCCAGGGCGGCTCAAAAAACTGAGCGTCGCTGCCAATAACAAATTTGCTAAATTCCTCCTCCATGATCCACTCCCATGGATACAGTTTGAAAAGAGTCTCAATTTGAAAATCCTCTAGATCGGTAAATTTACCGTTGGGATCAACGCCGATGTCTGTTAGCGACAGTGAGCACGTCTCTAAACCGGCTTCAATGGCACATTCTTCAAGGTAATCAACGGTGCCTCGGTCGTCATCTTTGTCATCGGCGATATCCCACATACAGGCAAAATGCATGCGATTGGGGATTTCCAAACCGGCAAATGCTTCAACCAAGTCTTCGTGAATTTCGGCGAATTGATCGCATCCTTCGGGAAGAGCGCCAATGCGAGAATTTTCGCAGAGCCAGTCCCACTGGAATATAGCTGTTTCATATAAAGCGGTGGGCGTGTCAGCGTTGTATTCGTACAATTTTGCCGGGCCCTGACCATCATAGCTGAAATCGAGGCGGCCATAGAGATCTTTGTCTTTTTGTCGCCAGCTATCAGCGATAAAATCCCAAAATTGTTGCGGAATTTTTAAACACTGTAAAAGTGTTTCATCTGCGCTGGCGCGATCTAAAACTTCATAGCACATGCCCTCGATTTCACGGACCGGGGCTTCCAGATCATTTTCAATTTGATCCAAACTGAATTTGTAATAAGCCGTGTCATTCCAATACGGAATGCCATTATCCACTTTAAAATCGTAGCCGTGCTCTGCGGCGACTTGTTCTAAATCAGGCCTTTGAGGAATAGAAATGCGCTGCATTTTAGATGTTGATCAGCCAGTGCGCTGAGATTTAATTTGAGTAGCGCTTTCAAAATCCAATCTCAACGACTGAAAAATCTGACTTATTTATTGCGTTTGGCTTTTAGACGCGCGAGCACATCATTACCGCTTGCGCCGCCACCAACAATTCCCGCCGCCTTAAGTTTGGCGTCCAAGCTTACTTCCTCGGTCGAGTCGGCGAGTTCGCTGGCCGCTTCAAATTGAGCAGCGCGTTCCGCCTGTTTTGTCTTCAATCGTTCCAGGCTATCAACCGCACTTCGCATGCTGCTGCCGGCACCGGAGTGACGGGCGGCGACTGCTGCCTGTGCTTTTTGGACCTGTTCCGTCGCTTTCACAGTATCGACCTGCTGCTTAAGCCTTTTCAGATTGCCTTCCGTTTGAGCGACGGCTTTTCGCAATTGTCCTTCACTTGTGGCGAAAGCTTTTGCCATGCCTTCTTCACCCATCAATTCCGTTTCGAGACCGGCGAGTTTTTCAGCGATTTCGGTCGCCAATGTTTCATCACCTTTATCGAGAGCCTGGATGGCGTAGCCTTCATATTCCTCAAGCGAGGCTTTCAAGCTGTCGACTTTTTTATCCGCCAATTTTCGTTTGGCAATAATGCCGGTGAGGGCTACTTTTGATTTACTTAAATTATCATCTGCATCTCGAATTTCTTGATCCAAAATCCGCAAGGACTGATGATCAACGATCGCCTCCCCGGCTTCATTAACACCGCCACGAACTGCCGTTACTACTTTTGCCCAAATACTCATAAACTCACTCCTTCAACAATATAATTATTCAAACCCATCGCAGCACCCATTTAGGCGACATTCTTAAAGTCTGTTTGATAGGCTTCTGCAGCTTGCATGGCATTATCAGCAAGCGTTTCAATTTCAAAAATGATTGAGCCCAAAATCGATTCCGAGCTGAGCGATCCGAACATTTCATAATAATCCCGATCGTTTGGCCCGCGTGTTATGGCAAAGGTCGACAGCGGGAAAATCTTATGGGTTTTAAGGATCATCGCATTGAACTCAGCCGTGTCACCGACTTCATCAACCGGCCAAAGCAAAGTATCGACGATGATCTGACTGCCGCTAACACTGAGCAAAATGGGCAGATCACCAAACTCTTTCATTGTGATCAATATGTCAGGATCAGCTCCTTCAATCATTTCGATTTCGATCGATCCATCAACAACCAGTTCGGATTGTTCGAGTGCTGTAAACAGTGTTTGCGTAGTCCAGTTATCCGTTTGTGACATTATTCTCTCCTTATCCACTTTTGGAACAATTGGCATGACACCTGCACGTAATGCAATTTCGCATTCTTTTAAAGCCGGTGTATATTCAGGCGGAATCCAGACCTCTTTTTTTACAAACCCTTGCTCACGCAGGCGTTCGCGGTATCTGGACTGATAATATGATGCTTTTTTTGCGGCCATTGGTATCTCATTAAAAACTTTACATGTTATATATTACATGTTAAATATTACATGTAAAGTAATAAATAAAATTATTATTGCATTAATATGAAATACTAATAGCTAGTAATAGTATTGAACGATAGCCTGTGATTTTCAATAACATAACTTGATTTTGGTAGCCCCAATTTGGATTGATGATTTGTATTTAATTCTAACAAAAGTCGCCAAACGAATTTATTCGAGAATTTCTGTTCTAACTTGGGACATAATATTAATTCTAACGCTGGGTCATTTCGTGATCTCCTGGGGGCTGTTAAGTTCAATTGATGGTGAAAAAATATCTAACGCCAACATTTTTTGGTATTTCTATGCCACCACGGCAACGACAGTGGGATACGGTGATTATTCACCCTCAACCGAAATTGGACGATTGGTGACTGTCCTTTGGATAATGCCGGGCGGCATAGCGCTTTTTACAACAATCATTGCTAAAGTCGTTCAGCAAATAACTGATAAATGGAGAAAAAGAATGCGCGGTTATGCAAGTTACGAAGCCCTTTCGGAACACATTATTATACTGGGGTGGCACGGACTTAAAACGCGGCGCATGGTGGAGCATATTCGCGGCGACGAAAACAGCAAAGATACTGAAATTGTTTTGTGTGCTGCAGAAGATATTGAAAACCCGATGCCCGATCAAGTTAATTTTGTTCGAAGCACGGCCCTAAATACGCCGGATCTATTAACCAGGTCAGGCATTAAATCGGCACTGTATATCATCGCACTGGGACATGATGATAACGAAACACTGTCCGCTGCGTTGGGCGCTGCGGCGGCAAATCCGGAAGCTCACATGGTTGCCTATTTTGACCAACAAAGTGTTGCGGATTTATTGAAGGCACATTGTTCTCATGCTGAATGCAATGTGTCACTGTCTATCGAAATGATGGTGCGCTCGGCGCAGGACCCTGGATCAAGCCGGGTACAGCGCCAACTGCTGTCAACCTTGGAAGGCCCAACACAATTCAGTCTGCGGGTTCCGGAAAACGCTGCTGCGGTTAACTATGGCACCTTGTTTTCCGAATTCAAAGAATTTCATGATGCGACCCTGTTCGGTGTCGCTCAAAGCGCCTTGGGCGATGATTTACTGTTGAACGCTCCATCCGAATATCAAGTTGACCCAGGGACAATATTATACTTCATGTCCTCTCAGCGGATCGAATCATCAGAAATTAATTGGTCAGAGTTGAGTTCAAAATAACAAATAGGGCCAGTCTGGGATAATGACCCAAATAACCAGTGGAAGGGAAGTATCATGATTGGTGGTACAATGAAGTCGCTTTTTAAAAGTGGCGTTCGCGATATTAAAAAGAAATTTTCAGACCAAAACGAAGATGATGAATTTGCCACACCCTTTGGGCTTCGAATTGGCGCTGCTGTCGATATCGATACTCTGCCGTTGCGTATTAACGCCGATGATCTTCATGTTGAACTGCCGGATGAAACGCTTTTGATCGTTGCCCAAGGCTATGTTGAGCTCGGTGATTCAACCTATGTCCATCGCTATTACACCGCCAATGACACGATGATCCAGGTTCTGACCGTGGCCGGAATGGAAGATCAACATGTCGAAGAAATTACACTCTATGTGCCGCATGAAAGCTATTATCCGGCAAACGATGCGGAATGGGCGCAGTGGACGGCCAACGGTGGCAAACTCGGCGCGCCGAAATTTACCTTAAAAGACGGCACGGAATATACTCGCCTGTGGTTTGACACAACGAAGGGACATACCGAGCCGGTCGAATTTGCCGAATACATTTATGAAGACCCGGACTCCGATGATCATCAGGAAAACTATCAACAAACCATGTTGTTTGGCCGCAACCTCGGGGATGATAAAAAGAACGAATATTTGTTGGTTACAATCGATTCCTATGAGGCTGAAAAAACGGTTGAGCTGATGGTCGGTGTCGATTTGGAATATGGGATGTTAAAGGTTATTTAGAGCTTTATATAATAGAATAATTTTCTTTTAGGGAGAGAAACATGGAACTACAATTCGATGAATTTATAGGGAATTTAGGGGAGTTTTTTACTTTTTTCATCGTGGCAGTATTGCTGACCTTGATTTTTACTGTGATCTATTGGCAGGTCACGAGCCACAATGAATTTAAACTCATCAAAGAAAAATCGATTGCTGCGGCAGTAGCTTTCTCAGGCGCTCTGATCGGTTTTGCCCTGCCGCTGGTGAGCGTTATGTTGAACTCCACCAACGTCATCGAAATGGCACAGTGGGCTGTCGTTGCGATGG
>CAJXJM010000201.1 GCA_913054205.1 uncultured Rhodospirillaceae bacterium | reverse complement strand
ACATCGACTTCAATTTTAACGCCGCCAGGGGCACATTTTGAATCGGCAACGCGTATTTTGCGACCAACCACTTCTTTCATTTTTGCAACAGCCATTCGTTTTTTCCTATTCGTTAGATTTGTTCTAAAATTGGATTTTGTGTTTATAGGCTAAAATATCTAAACTGAAAAACATGATTTACAGTATCTCCTATCTCGAAGTTGAAATTGCCGCCCGTGGTCAGGCAGCCGAAATAATTGCCGGCCACGCCCAAACCGTATGTCTACAGGAAATTAGCCGCACAAATCGATTTGTTGCGATGAACCGCAAAGAAATGGAAGGCCCTCCGCTCTACGCCCAAGAACTGAAAAATTTGCTGATTTCTCCACTCGATGAACGCCAACACGAGGTGCTCGAAGTCGATGAGTTCGCTAATTTTTCAGGCGAGCTATTTGTCGTCACCCATATAGATGTCATTCCGCCGGAAAAGGAAAACGGCGCGGCTTTGGTCCGGCAGATGTGTTTGGACAGTCGAACAGAAGACGGCTGTCTTGCCTGTAACGCGCTGACCCAGGTCAACCGCCCCAACCACATGACTGTTTTTGAAAACTGGCTGGATCGAGAGGCACAGTCAACGCATGCCGAAACGGACACCATAAAAGCTTTCCGTGAAGCTCTCACACCGCTGAGCGGGGCGCTTTATGACGAGCGGTTCTACCGGCTAGTTAATTGAAAACGTCTCTGTAAAAGCGTCGACAGAATAGGCTGCCTCTTCGAAAGTTATGTCGCCAAAGGCAAACCGGCAGACAAAATAATTGATGCCGCTTTCTTCGATGTGCTGTTCAAGGACTTCTCGCACATGATCAGCTGTCCCAGCAACCGCCAGACCTTTCTCGACCATTTCATCAAAGTCATCGGTATATTGAACAAACGGCGGCGTTTTATCATGACGCCACCAAAGCTTCATGAAACTTTTGTACCAAACACCGTAGATCCGACGCGCAATTGTCAAAGCTTCATCATCCGTATCAGCAATCACGATATAGCGCGTCATACCCATAAGCGGCAATTCATCTTCTGGTCGGCCAAGCCTGTCCCACTCGGCGCGATAATTGTCGGTAATCTTGCGCATATGAGGTGCATTGTTGTTTGAAATAATGTTAACCGAATTCTCGGCCGGCCAAGCGATGCCTTCCGGACTGGGATTTCCAAAGCCGTTCCAGATCGGCGGATGGGGGTTTTGAACAGGCTTCATTTCAAGCGGCATATTTTCAACACTGAAGTGCTTGCCTTTGAAGGTAACTTCGTCAGGCTCGGAAAAAGCCTGCATCAGGAACTGATAGTATTCCCGGTACATCGACGGCACTTCTTCCGGGTCGAGCCCGAAATAACTTGATTCAATCGACGAAATGCCTTTGCCGACGCCAAGCTCGAACCGCCCCTGGCTCATATTGTCGAGCATACATATCTCTTCATAGAGACGCACCGGATGATATTGCGGCAAACAATACACCAGCGGCCCAAAGCGCAGATTCTTTGTACGTTGCGCTAAAGCCGACAAAAACACACTCGGCGAAGACGCCATGCCGAGCGTTGTCTCGTGATGCTCTGCCGTGTGATAGGAGCGAAACCCAGCTTGGTCATATTTCTCCGCGAGTTTCAGACGGTCCTCATAAAATTCGGCAAGGGGCGCGGTTCCGCGATCAACGTGGTCGAAAATTCCGTACTTCATTATTCCCCCTGCTTGAATTTTACTTTTTTACCGAATCGCGAATTTGCGACATGTTGATATAGGCTGCCAAATACTCAAGGCTTGCATTGACTTCGATCAACGAAGGACCGTCAACCGCGAAAGCTTCTTTAATCACCGGTGCTATATCATCATTGCTTTCGATTTTAAATCCCTTAGCACCATAAGCTTCGGCAATCTTCACAAAATCCGGATTGGTCATATCAGTCGCGAGCGTGCGATCCGGATAGGTTTTCTCCTGATACAAACGAATGGTGCCGAGGCTGCCATTATTGGAAACGATAACGCGAATTGGAAGGTTGCGTTCAACCGCCACAGATATTTCATTGCCGGTCATCTGGTATCCACCGTCGCCAACAAAACAAATCACTTGGCGATCCGGCGCACGCAGCGCACCTGCGACAGCTGCCGGCATGCCCATGCCCATGGCGCCGGCGACAGCGGCCAATTGAGTGTGAGTGGTTTTGTAATCAAACAGGCGGTGCACAAAGGTCGAAAAATTACCGGCATCAATCGCTGTCACCGCATCGTCATCAACGACATCTCGCAAATGAGCAACGACATTGCCAAACGGCACACCATCTTCGGCTTCGACTGTGTCCCAGACCATTTTATCAGCACCCAATGCATGGGTTTTGCTGATCCAGTCATCGCGGCCTTCAGGCGCCTCCGGCGCATTAATCTGCGCAATCGCCTGCAATGTCTTGGTAGCATCCGCAACAACGGAAAGATCAGTATCAAATACTTTACCGAGCGGCTCCGCATCATTGTAAATATGAACGAGCTTTTGCTTGGGGCGCGGCGCTTCAGGAATTTTATAGCCTTGAGTAACGACATCGCCCAACCGCGTGCCAATCGCAATAATCAGATCAGCCTCGTTGAGCGTGTCTTTGAACACCGGCGGCATGTTAAAAGCAAGATGGCAGGCAAAATTCGGATGAGACGTATCAAATATATCCTGATGACGCCAAGATGTTGCGACCGGCACGTTCCAGGCTTCACTGACGGCGCGCAAAGCGTTGCGGCCTTCTTCACCGCCGACTTGTCCGCCGGCGATGATCACCGGACGTTTTGCCCGCGTCAGCATATCGCATATTTCAGCAATGTCGCCGGCACTTGGTTGCGGCTGAGTAACCGCGGTTGGCCCCAAAGCCGGCGCGTCGGTTTCGTCGAGCAGCATATCTTCCGGCAGAGAAACGATGACAGGGCCTGGAATACCAGACTGCGCAATTGTAAAGGCGCGGCGGACGTTCTCTGCAACTTTGTCGGCATCGGTAATTTCGACAACCCACTTCGCCATATCGCCAAAAGTCTGGCTGTAATTTACTTCTTGAAAAGCGCTCCGGCCTAAATCTTCGCGTGCGACTTGGCCAACGAACATAACCATCGGCACGGCATCCTGCTGAGCAACATGAACGCCAATCGCAGCATTGGTGGCACCTGGTCCGCGGCTGCACATAATGATACCGGGCTTGCCGGTCATTTTGGCATCGGCCACCGCCATAAAACTTGCACCGCCTTCGTGGCGCGTTGTCACGACATCAATTTCAGGGGCATCAAACATCGCATCAATGACCGCGAGATAACTCTCGCCCGGCACACAAAAGACGCGATCGACGCCATGTTTCAATAGCGTTTCAACCAGTATATCCGCGGCTCGTGCCATAATTCCCCTTATTGTCGAGATTGACTTGTTGTTGCTTGAATGCGTTGACCTATTATAGTTTCAAAGTGTTATCAAGCCTAAGGGGATGACGTGGCAGCAGAACAAAAACCGATACTCATAGTTGGTGGTGGCTTTGGTGGTCTGGCGGCGGCACTTGCGCTCGGTCAGCGCGGCATTCCGGTGCAGGTGTTTGAAGGCGCACCGGAATTCGGGGCGATCGGTTACGGCATTCAGTTTGGCCCCAATATTTTTCACGTTTTTGACCGTCTCGGCATCAGCGATGAGGTAAAAAGCGTCGGCGACGAGCCATCTGCTTTGCTTATGCTCGACGCCCTCAACGGTGATCAAGTCATTCGCATTCCGACCGGCGAGAGTTTTCGAGAGCGCTTTAACCAGCAATATCTGATCGTCCATCGCATTGATTTACACACCGTTCTGCTCGACGCCTGCAAAAAGATCGATGCCATCAAGCTTGAGCCGGAAGCGATGATGACCACCTACCAAGACCACGGGGATCATGTTTCCATTGAGCTTGAAGATGGCCGTAGCTTTACCGGCTCGGTGCTGATTGGAGCCGATGGTATTGGCTCAACCACCCGCGCTCAAATGATTGGCGATGGTGACCCATTGCCGAACGGTTATGTTGCTCACCGCACCATCGTGCCGATGGAAACCGTCACCGCGGACGTGCCGCGAGACGTCGTTGTGCTTTGGGGTGGGCCAGGGTTTCATATCGTTCACTACCCCTTAAGGCATGGCACATTGTTTAACATCGTCGCTGTATTTCGCTCCGACAATCAGGCGGCGCGCGGCGATGTCGAAGCTTATCGTGCTGAACTGCATGAGACCCATAAAGCGACACAGCCGGAAGCAAAGGCGCTGATCGACATGATGGATTTAGAGCGACGCTTTGTTGTCGGTGATCGTGACCCGATCCGTCATTGGCATCAAGGCCGCGTCGGACTGCTTGGCGATGCGGCACACCCGACATTGCAGTCTCTTGCACAAGGCGCCGGCATGGCGATTGAGGACGGCTTGCATCTCGCCAACCTTATTCATGCAAACGGGGATGACTATGAAACAACGTTCACGCAATTTGCCAAAGATCGCTATCTCCGCACCGCGCGGGTAACGCTGGAATCGCGCTATATCTGGGATTTCTACCATTGCGACGGTATTGAGCGAGAGGTGCGCTATCAAATGTACAAAGACCAGAACGAAGCTGACCGCTTCCAATGCGTCTCCTGGCTCTATGACGGCTTTGGGTTTATTGACCGTTAATATACTAGATGGGATTAAGCGCCTCTCACAATATCGATAAGCCCCTCAACATCTTCGGGTAAATTATTTCCCCGCCAGGCAACATGACCATCTGGGCGCACGAGAACGAGATCGGCCGCATAGAGATCGTGGATGGCCGGGTCATTGATCAGTATTATGGAGATCGGCACGTTCTGAATGCCGAGCAATTTCTCGCCATCGGCCTCCGGTGTAAACTGCAATAACGTAAATCCCGCGCCAAAAAGATCGAGCGTTGAGCGACCATCTTGCAACCAAGCGTGCGGCGCGCGTGCACCGGGCTGAGCAGAGGGCACATAATCGGACATCACAACCGGATCCGTTGGCGATCCATCGGGCACGATTATCGGTGAGCCATCGTAGCGATAGCCAAGCTGCAAGCCTGTGCTTTCCCATTCGCGATTGGAATTGTTGCCGAGAATAAACTCGGCTGTTTTTTTGCGTTGGGTTTCACCTTCTGGACTATCTTCGCCTATTGCCGGACCTGAAGGAGGTTTCCGCAATACCTTATAATTCTCATTGGCCTCGCCAACGTTCCGGGCAGCAATTGGCCGGCGTTCTATAGTGTAACTGTCGAGCAGCTTTCCCCCGCCCCAGCCTTGCAGAACAGCAGCTAATTTCCAGCCCAAATCCACCGCGTCAGCAACACCAGTATTCATGCCAAAGCCGCCGGTTGGCGAGAGTTGATGG
>CAJXJM010000200.1 GCA_913054205.1 uncultured Rhodospirillaceae bacterium | reverse complement strand
ATCTCGTGCAACCCCGTCACCGGCAACCCGCCCCACGGCAGCGCCTCATCAATTTCAGGATCGCCGAGGGAGACAGTCGGCTGACTTTGGTTTTGTAAAATACTGCCCCGTATACCCCCATGCTCAAGCTGGTGTATCTGACTGCGTAGACTGTCCAAAACCGCAGGATTCGGGTGGAATAATTTGGTGTTTGCCAGTTCAATATTTGGTGCAATATCTAAAGCTTCTGCCAAAGTTCCTACATGCATCACATCCTCCTCATATTCTCTGTTTTCATCAAATGTTCTTCTTTTGTTCTAATTTAGAACAGGCCATTTGTCAAATGGAAAGAGGGGGCAGGGAGATGTGTAAGGGAGAATATCTAATAGAATTCTAGCATGAATTGACAAAGTCAGCGGCAAAGTAAAGAATTTAAAAAATAAATATTGTCGAAATAAAAAGTCGAAAAAATAAATGATTGAAAACGATAGGCACCAACTACCTGTATTTGTGGGCGGGATGATAGTTGGTACCCAAGTATTAGGATTTATGGTTCTAATTGCGGCGAATGGCAATCTTATTCAGTGGATATTGAATCATCAACCGCTTGGGGCAGGATTGATCGGTGTGTTTGCCGCCAGCTTTACGAGTTTGATATTAATATGGCAAATCAGACAAAATTATAAGTTCAGAGAAGATACACAAAACCGTCGACTAATGGCAGCAAAGAGTACAATGCCACTGGTATTGGCAGATTTCACCGGATATGCGGAAACTAGTTTCGGAATAGCAGTTCAGATGGCGAGAGGAGAAGAATTTGCACTAACAATGCCAGAAATAACAAATTCCCACCTACAAATATTTAAAGAATGTATTGAATCTGCTGATGACCAAGATCAACGAAAACTTTCTGAATTACTCAAATTGTATCAATTACAGAAATCAAGATTACGTGCAGCAATAAATGAGTACCGACCATGGACTGAAGAAAAAAGGCAGGCAAATCAGCAGAGTGAAAATAGAACGGCAGATGAACAAACAATAACAGGAAATGGCAATTTGTTCAGTTCTGTTGAATTAAGTCTAGCAATTAGAGAGCTATGGGCTTTTGCGCGTTCTGATTCCCAGTTTGAAGTTTTAATTGAGAGATCAGAACGTGTAGAGAATTTGTTCGTATTTGCGGATGAGTTTCCAGAAGATTGGCAGCGATTTATAGCTTTTTTCATAAGGGTTATGGATCGTAGAGAAAATTGAAACTTTAGTTCAGCAAAATGCATTGTAGTTAGTTGATTACGGTGACAGTTTAAATCATTCGTCACCCCGGACTTGATCCGAGGTCCAGATGGCTAGAAAGACTGGATTCCCGCTTTCGCGGGAATGACGGTGGGGTGGTTAAAACCGCTCCAGCCCAACATCGCTGATATCGACTTCAGGGGTTTTGCCGCTGATCAGATCGGCGGTGATTTTGCCGGAGCCGGCGCACATGGTCCAGCCGAGAGTGCCGTGTCCGGTATTTAGGTAGAGATTATCGTATTTGGTGCCGCCGATGACCGGGACTCCGTCGGGGGTGAGGGGGCGGAGCGCGGTCCAGAATTCTGCCTTGGAATAATCACCGGCATTCGGGAACAGTTTCTGCGCGACATCACGGATCGAGGTGACGCGGCCGATATTCATTTCCGTGTCATAGCCATTGAACTCTGCGGTGCCTGCAACGCGCATACGTTGCCCGAGGCGGGTGAAGACCAGCTTGTGATCTTCATCGGTGAGGCTGATGGTAGGCGTGCCGTTGTAGCCGCTGGTCGGCACAGTAATCGAGTAGCCTTTGGTCGGATAGACCGGCAATTTTATGCCAAGCGGTTTGAGGAACAGCGGTGAATAGCTGCCGAGGCTCATCACCACGGCATCGGCCTCAATTGTGCCTGTGTCAGTAGTGACGGAGGTGATCTTGCTGGCGTCTTTATTCAGGGAAACGACGCTTTCACCATAGCGAAACTCGGTGCCGAGCGAGGCGGCATAACCAGCGAGATTTTTCGAAAACAAATGGGCATCGCCGCTCTCATCATCCGGCGTAAAAATTGCACCGGCGAGTTTGTCCGGGCTTGAGTCATAGGCGGGTTCAAGCTCGTGGACTTCGGCTTCGGTGACGACGCGGTTGTCACAGCCAAGCTCGTTCAAGACGGCGGCCTGTTTGGCGAATGCTTCAAGCTCTTTTGGATCGCGGTAGATTTGCAGAATACCGCGCCCCAAATGATCGTACTGGATGCCGGTATCTTCTCGAATTTGCGGCATCAATGCTCGGCTATAAAGGCAGAGGCGTAAATTTATCACGGTGTTCCGAGCGGCTTTTGCCGAGGTGCAGTTGGCAAGGAAACGCAAACTCCACGCCCATTGCTGGGGATCGAGCCGCATCCGATAGAGCAGCGGCGCGTCATTGCGGCCCAGCCATTTGAGCAATTGCCTCGGCACGTCCGGCGCCGCCCATGGCATCGCGTGGCTCGCTGAGATTTGCCCGCCATTGGCAAAGCTGGTTTCAAGCCCCGCGCCGTTCTGGCGGTCAATGACGGTTACATCGTGGCCGTCTTTTTGAAGATAATAGGCCGCCGAGACGCCAACAACGCCGGCCCCTAACACAAGTACTTTCACAATTCGGATGTCCAAAAATTAAATAGAGTGCGGGTTATATCGCCGAAAACCCCCTCTAGCCAGTCCGTTATTTTCTATTCGTGGCGATTGCTTGCGAAAACACACCATAAAAGATTAATCTTTGGCATGATCTCCTCAATTAAACATAGTGAAATCCTCACCGTAGAAGAAATGAGCCGCGCTGATGCCTTGGCGGTCAAAGCAGGTGTGCCGAGCCTTGATCTGATGGAGGCGGCAGGGCGCTCTGTTTTTCGGGCTCTTCGCAAACGCTGGACGCGGCGGCGGATGCTCGTTCTTTGTGGCCCCGGCAATAATGGCGGCGATGGATTTGTAGTTGCGCGTTATCTCAAACAAGCGGGCTGGCCCGTTGAGCTCGGGCTGCTCGGTGACATCAAAAAACTAAAGGGTGATGCGGCGGCGATGGCGACACTTTGGAGCGGCGAGGTGCAAGAGTTGAACATATCGCTGCTTGAAGGTGCAGATCTCGTGGTTGATGCGTTGTTTGGGGCAGGGCTCACCCGCGACATAGACGGCGTCGCCAAAGATGTGATCGAAGAAATTAACCGCCTTGAAATTTCCTGCCTCGCCATCGACGTGCCGAGTGGGGTTGATGGCAATACAGGTGAGATACGAGGCGTCGCGCCCAATTCTCAAATGACCGTGACGTTTTTCCGCAAAAAGCCTGGACATTTGGTATTGCCCGGTCGCCCGCGCGCTGGTGAAGTCGTGGTCACTGACATCGGCATCTCCGCGACAGTCTTGACGGACATAACGCCGAGCGCCCGTGAAAATGCACCTCAGAATTGGCTGGGTAATTTTCCCAAGCCGAGCCTCGCTGACCACAAATACGCCCGGGGTCATGCGGTGATCTCCGGCGGCGCTGAGTTGACTGGGGCTGCCCGGTTAGCATCTCGGGCGGCACGGCGTGTCGGAGCCGGGCTGGTCACAATTGCCGCCGATGCCTCTGCCAAGAATATTTATTTGTCCGGCGATCCTGGGTGTATGTTCGCGCCGCTTGGCAGTTTTGAAGACGCAATCAGTGATCCAAGGCGAAATGCCGTGCTCGTTGGTCCCGGCAATGGCGTAACAGACGAGACACGGCGGCGGACACTGGCGGCTCTTAGAGCAGAAAAGGCGACCGTCATAGATGCGGATGCGCTGACAATTTTTGAAGATAATCCGGCTTCTCTCTTTAATCGGATTAGAAAATCCGGAGGGGTAACTGTCCTAACGCCGCATGACGGTGAATTTGCTCGATTATTTGACCATTCTGCGGACAAATTAACGAATTGCAGGATAGCTGCCGAGCAAAGCGGCGCGGTGGTTCTTTTGAAGGGCGCCGATACAGTCATCGCTGGTCCTGATGGGCGCGTCTCAATAAATACAAATGCGCCGGCAACATTGGCGACGGCCGGATCAGGCGATGTTTTGGCTGGATTAATCGCTGGATTACTGGCGCAGGGTTTAAATGCGTTCGACGCCGCCTGCGCCGGCGCCTGGATACACGGCGAGGCCGCAAACCGGTTTGGGCCAGGTTTAATTGCCGAAGATATCACCGAAAAAGTGCCTGAAGTCATAACGTTATTGCGGTCCTCGCTCTAGACCTTCCAGCAAAATGTGCTAAATGAACACCTGTGGCTTCATTTTATTAGAAAAATTTCATGACTGAACATAAAAAATCGAGTTTTTGGGATCGCACGCTTCGCAACTTGCGAGGCGCCTGGGATAAAATCGCGTCGGATACTGGCGAAGTATCTGAAATTACAGTGACACCTGATCTCAATGAAGATGATCGGCTCCACTTAATTGAACATATGCAGGCCTGTCTCGATGCCAGGGGTGGCGAGGTGTCGGCGCGAAAACGTGCGGCCGCGCTTGGTCATGCTTATTTGTCATTGAATGAAGATGGGCGCAAAAAATTCTTAAATATTTTGGCGAGCGAATTTGGCACAAATCGCCAGACCATCAATGAAGCTGTCGCCAATCTTTCCGCGGCTAAAGATGGCGAAGCTCGGTTTAAAGCCGAGCAAAGTTTGCGGAAAGCCTTAAAAGCTCCGCGTGTGCATTTGCTCACTCAATTTAATGCGCTTCCCGAAGGCGTGAAGTTTCTCGTCGATTTGCGCGAAGAGCTGATCCAATGGGCCAAACAGGATGCCTCCCTCAAAGGATTGGAAAGCGATCTTAAATCACTTTTGACCGGCTGGTTTGATGTAGGGTTTTTGGAACTGCAGCAAATTACCTGGCAGGCACCTGCGTCTTTGCTGGAAAAATTCTTTGTTTATGAGGCAGTGCACGAAATCAAAGGCTGGGACGATCTCAAAAACAGACTTGCCTCAGATCGCCGCTGTTTTGCGTTCTTCCATCCGCGGATGCCGGAAGAACCGTTGATCTTTGTTTGGGTGGCATTGGTAAACGGTATCGCTGACAACGTGCATGTTTTGCTCGATCAGGACGCGCCGTTGGGTGATCCAGAAACAGCTGATTCGGCAATTTTCTATTCGATCTCAAATGCTCAAGACGGATTGTCGGGTATTAATTTTGGCAACTTTCTGATAAAGCGCGTGGTCGATAGCCTGTCGAAAGAATTGCCGAAATTGAAAAATTTCGCAACGCTTTCACCGATGCCGGGATTCAGACGCTGGCTCGATGGTCGATTGCTGGAAGGCAATTTCGATCTGCTGACAGAAGAGCAGGATGAAGCCATAATGTCAGCCGCCTCAAAAGGCTCACCCGAAGCCGCGATAAACGAATTGCTGTCCCGCGATAAATGGTATGAA
>CAJXJM010000199.1 GCA_913054205.1 uncultured Rhodospirillaceae bacterium | reverse complement strand
AAGAAGGCAAGGACATCATGGGCTTAGACCCTGAGCATCAGCGGGTGCGCTCAGCCGCCGTTGAGTTAGACAAAGACGTTAAATTTTTTGAAGGTGCCCAGGACGGCTTGTTTGCCGAACTTGGGACCCCTCCGGCTTCGGTGTAGGGAAAACGATGACAGAAAACGCTCTACCCATCGTTGCTTTATCTGGTGGTGATCCCGCGGGAATTGGACCCGAGCTTTGCATGAAGGCGGCTCAATCCGATGAAGTTGTGTCGCTTTGCCGACCGGTTATTTTCGGTGATCGCCAGGTTATGGATAGGCACGCTGAGACCTGCGGCATTAAAATTCAACTGGATGGATATAGCGCTGTTTCCGATATCGATTGGACGTCTCCCGGAGTCAAATGCATTGAGTTGGATTTGTTTGGCAACAAAGAGTTTCGCATGGGCGAGATCAACGCCGATAACGGCCAGGCTGCGGTAGATTGCGGCGCTGCTGCGATTCAGGCTGCTGTTGCCGGTGAAGTTGCCGCTGTTGTTGCAGCCCCGCAAACAGAGAAATCAATTCATCTCGCCGGAATAGAGTTTGATGGTTATCCCTCTTTTGTTGCGCGCCAAACCGGCATGCAGCCTGATGATTGTTATCTGATGGTGTGCTTCGATCAGTATCGCATCGCCCATACAACGCTCCATGCCAGTGTGCGCCAATCATTGGATTTAATTACCGAAGAACGGGTGCGCCATGTTATCTCAGCGGTCAATGATACGTTGATTAAAATTGGCATCAGGGCCCCCAGAATTTTGGTCACTGGCTTAAACCCGCATGCTGGTGAAGATGGATTGTTCGGCAACGAAGAAGCCGAGATCATTGAACCCGCAATTGCAGCCATGAAATCTCAAGGCATTCACGTCGATGGACCCATTCCAGCGGATTTAATGCTCCACGAAGAGGGCTATGACGCCTTTATCGTGATGCTGCACGATCAAGGTCATATTCCAGCTAAATTACTCGCCAAACACCGCACGGCGGGCCTCTCAATAGGCAGCCCTATTTTATTTTCTTCCGTCGCCCACGGCAGTGCACATGATATCGTCGGCCAGGGTGTTGCCGAGCCGACAGCCGTTATTGAGGCAATCAAACGCCTGACGGGTAATCCATAAACAAATGAACAAACCAAATTTAATCGAGGAATATCAATGAGCGAGCTATCTTTAACCTTGGCGATTGAGGATTACGATCACGTCCGAGACCTGATGAACGGAAACATCAAACCATCGGGGATTGATTTAAATTGTCTCAATTTTCAAGTCGAGGAGACTTTCTTCAGATTTGCCCAATCTTATGAATGGGAGGTCTCGGAGTTGTCTTTTGCGAAATTCTGTTCACTGCGTTCATTAGAAGAGTCGCCCATCGTCGGTATCCCGGTTTTTATATCGCGCATGTTTCGCCATTCTGCTTTTTATATCCGCAGTGACGGCAAGATTAAAACATCTGCTGATCTAAAAGGTGGGCGTATTGGCGTTCCGGAATGGACCCAAACGGCGACAGTTTATGCGCGCGGCTGGCTGCACCACGAAGGCGGTGCCAAGCTCAATGAAGTCGAATGGGTGCAAGGCGGCGTTAACGAGCCGGGTCGCCTTGAAATGGGAAAGACCAATGTCCCTGAAGGAATTACCATCACGCCGGTTTCCGATAAATCGCTGGCCGACATGTTGATTGACGGAGAATTAGATGCGGTGATATCAGCGCGCCCACCGGATGCCTTTCTGTCCGGCGAGGGCAAAGTACAGCGTCTTATGCCGAATTATCCTGAGGTGGAGCTTGAGTATTTTAGGCGTACCGGTGTTTATCCAATCATGCATACCATCGCTATCAAACGCGAAGTTTATGAAGAAAATAGATGGATCGCGATGAACCTGATGAATGCCTTCGAGCAGGCAAAAGCCAAAATGGTGGAACGTCTTTCCGACATCAATGTGTCGCGCATTCCATTTCCGTGGATGCCTGATTCCTTTGAGAAAATGAAACAGGAATTTTTCCCAGATGGCGATTACTGGCCCTATGGCATCGAAGGCAGCCGCACGACGCTTGAGACCTTTTTGGATTATTGCGATGAACAAGGCGTCACCCACCGGAAAATGACGCCGGAAGAATTATTTGTTCCCGAAACCCAAATGTCCTTTAAAGTTTAACTCTACAAAAGTTTAACAGCGCCGCATCCAAATAAAACGGCTAACCACCATTCTGCTGGTTAGCCGCTATTAGGTGCCTCAGATTTTTTTCAATCACAAATTTGTATGTGTTGGCAAATCTGCCAGCGCCGAAGTAGACTTGATCAATGTCCCGTTCTGAATATCGCAGTTTTGTCCCGCCGCCTGAAAAATCCAAAGTTCGAGGCGATACAGCACGTGAACATGCTGAAGTCGTTTTAAAGGTGCCGCTAATTCAAAACATTCTTGCTGGCTGGCAGGAAATGTTCGTGGAGCCATTTAAAGGTATCACCACGGACGGTGAAATTATTCCAGCCCTTTTTGAGCGCCGATCAGAGCAGGCTCCGACCGAACAGGCGATTATCGCCGCCCATCATTTGCTGAGTGAATTGACGCCAGATCAACGCGCTTCTTGCCGTTTCGATATCGATGCCAAGAAATGGCGCAATTGGCAAAATACGGAAATCTATTTGGAAGATTACGGGCTGCGGTTAACCGAGGTTTCAGAAAATGTTCGGCAGGCCGTTCTGGAGGTTATGCGGGCGAGCCTGGGCGCAAACGGTTATGAAAAGTCCCGCAATGTCATGCGTCTTAATGGCTTTTTGGGTGATCTCGTCGGAGGTCCGGAGGTCTTTGGTGAATTTACCTATATATTTAGTCTTTTCGGCACGCCGTCTTCGAGCGAACCCTGGGGCTGGCAGATATTTGGGCACCACCTTTGTTTACACGGGGTTTTTATCGGCGATCAAATGACCATCACGCCCACTTTTATGGGCGCCGAGCCTTGCAACGCGGATGCCGGTCCGTTCAAAGGGCTGGGTATTTTCGAAGATGAGGAGCGCATGGGGCTCGAGATCATGCGCTCGTTTTCTGATGAGCAGCAAGCGCAGGCCTTAATCGCCAATTCGATGGTTGGCGGAGACTTGCCGGAAGGCCGCCGCGTTCAACATGACGGACTTCATCTCGGCGGCGCCTATTGCGACAACCGCATCATTCCCTATGAAGGTTTGAAAGCGGATGATTTTAGCGATCTACAGCGCCGTGATCTCTTGGACCTCATCGAGGAATATCTCGGCACCTTGCCGCCAGGACCACTTCGCGCAAAGATGGACGAAGTCGAGCGTCACTTTGAGGACACTCATTTCTGCTGGATTGGCGGCCACGAAGAAAACCAGGCTTTTTATTACCGAATTCAAAGTCCGGTCACGCTAATCGAGTTTGATCATCACGCGGGCGTTTTTTTAAACAACCCCGCACCGATGAATTTTCACGTCCATACGCTCGTCAGAACGCCGAACGGCAACGATTATGGTGTTGATATTATTCGTCAACACTATGAAAATGCTCCCCACCACAAGGAGTACCACAAACACGAAGACTAGATAGGGAGGGTATAAAAATGCGTGGCATGATGATGGATATGCCGTTAACGACGACGTCGCTAATTGAACACGCGGCCCGGTATCACGGCGATACGGAAATAGTATCTCGGACTATTGAAGGCCCCATTCACCGATATACCTATGGTGAGTCTTATCAACGCATCAAAAAACTGGTGAATGCACTCGGTGATTTAGGCGTGGGAGAGGGCGATCGGGTCGCCACTCTTGCCTGGAACGGGTATCGCCATTTTGAACTTTATTTCGCCGTCTCAGGAATGGGTGCGGTCTGCCATACAATCAACCCGCGCTTGTTTGGCGATCAGATCATCTACATCATCAATCATGCGAAAGACAAAATCATTTTTGTTGATCTGAGCTTTGTTCCGGTTTTGGAAGGGATCGCTGAGCAACTTGATGCATCGATCAAGATCGTCGTGATGACCGATCAAGAGCATATGCCCGACAGTAAATTGGAAAACTCTCTTTGTTTTGAAGTGCTGATAGACGGCCAATCAGATAGCTATGACTGGCCGGATTTTGAGGAAAACACGGCCTCGTCACTCTGTTACAGTTCTGGAACCACGGGCAATCCAAAAGCCGTTCTTTATAGCCATCGCTCGACCGTTCTGCATGCGATGACAGCCTGTGCAACAGATGGCCTCGGCATTTCAGGCCAGGATATTGTTTTGCCGGTGGTGCCCATGTTTCACGTCAATGCTTGGGGCATTCCTTATGCTTGTGCTCTTTCCGGAGCCAAACTTGTTTTTCCGGGCGCTGGCATGGATGGGGCGTCGGTTTGTGAATTGCTGGAAAATGAAGGTGTCACCTTTACCGCCGGTGTGCCGACCGTGTGGCTATTATTGCTGGGATATATTTCTGAAAATAAAAAGAAGCTCCCTGATTTGGAGCGGGTTATTGTCGGCGGTGCCGCCGTGCCGCAGTCTATGATTGAGGCTTTTGAAAACGACTTGGACTGCCGTTGCATTCATGCCTGGGGCATGACTGAAATGAGTCCGCTTGGCACGCTTGCGCATATGAAAAACAATATGAAAGATATGACACCTGAAGATCAGATGGCCTACAAAGTAAAGCAGGGTCGCCCGGTCTATGGCGTCGATATGAAAATCGTCGACGATAACGACGCTGAACTGCCGCATGATGGCAAAGCTTTTGGCGAACTTCTGGTCCGTGGTCCGTGGGTCACCAATGGCTACTATGAGGATGAGGAGACGTCTGCCGATAGCTTTGATGCGGATGGCTGGTTTAGAACGGGAGATGTCAGCACGATCGATGAACGTGGTTTCATGCAAATCGTGGATCGCGCTAAAGACGTGATAAAATCCGGCGGCGAATGGATTAGTTCCATAGAGCTGGAAAACATTGCTGTTGGTCATCCTGACATTGCGGAGGCCGGCGTTATCGGGGTGGCGCACCCAAAATGGGATGAACGTCCTCTCCTCATCTGTGTTAAATCAGACGGCGGGGCGGTCACGGAAGCTGAAATGCTTGAAATGTACAAGGGCAAAGTCGCTGATTGGTGGATTCCCAATCAGGTGGTTTTTATTGACGAATTGCCCCATACGGCGACCGGCAAAATCCGCAAAACAGAATTGCGGAAAATCTTTGCTGATCACAAATTACCGGCCTGAATTTAATCCCAATTAACCATCGTCAAACTGTTGCAATTGCGGTGGTAATGGTGATGATCTTGCCATCGAAAACAACTTAAAAACCAATGCGTATTACTATCCAGGGGAGTTAAAAATATGTCAGAACAAATGATCAAAGTGACCGCGGAAGATGGTCATAGCTATGATGCCATTCGCGCCACACCAG
>CAJXJM010000198.1 GCA_913054205.1 uncultured Rhodospirillaceae bacterium | reverse complement strand
GGCATATAGGCGGCTATTTGATCTGCATAGGATTTCCGCGCGATCGGAATGCCAGCCGCCAGACATGCCAGCATGATTGCCGACCCTTTGAGCCATTTTGGGAGTTGTTTTCGCCTCGGCGCCAAATTCCTGAGCCAAAACAGAGTTGGACATTAAATTGGAGGGCGCAAAAGAGGACGTTTGGATGGGTGCGGTGCTGGCTGTAGCCCTTGCGAGATAAGGGTTTGACGCGCTTGCCGCTCTTGTTTTAGAGGCCGAATTGGCGGCTGTTTCGATTGCCGCTGGCTCGTCTCGAACCATCGCGAGCGCATGTTCGCCGATATCTTTACCCGTTCCGTGTTCGACAGCGACATCAATTAGTGATGCAATTGCACCAATCGGGCCGCCATAAAGCGTTCCTCCGGCAATTTTTGCGGCAGGATCGATTTCATCGCCGGTAATTGATCGATACAATGTCGAAATGACCGGTATATGTTGGAGCGGATTGATGATATCGAGAAAATCCCAAAACGTCAGGCCGTCATCACCAAAGGCCTGAAATTCCTCACTTTTTCCTGTAATATCGTCTGTTTTATTGTCTTTATTGAAGGCAATAGAGTTCTGTTGTTGGGCTTTTGAGGCTCCAATAACGCCATTTCCGCCGCTGGGACTGGCGCCGATATCAACTATATCGATGGTTATATCTAAACCGAGAATTTTTGTTAGCGAATTCTCTCTTTTTGAAGCTGTCATGCGACCCTCGACCGATGCCTATTATTAATAGTATCACAAAAACATTGCCACCAAATCTATCGTCTTAAATAGTTTCTATTATTAAGTTAATCCAAAAGCAAATGTGAATGTGACCATCTTTATATTTAGACCATGCGTCCAGTCAAAAAGTCTGGCATTTCTGGAATTAAGCGGTAACCTTTGTTTATGAAACGATCTACTCCTAACTCACCGGCAGAACCGCATCACAGCATTGGTAGAATTGCTAAACAGGCCATTGATCCCCAAGTAGAGTTTGCGATTCTGCGTTTGCAAGAAAATGATCCGGCCACAGCAGAGAAACTATGCCAACAGGTTCTTGAAAGTAATCCGTTTGATGCTGATGCTCATGATGTTCTTGGAATTTTGGCTCATCAAAAGGGTGATTGGCAACTCGGACTAAGCCTTATCGATAAGGCCATCTCCCTAAAAAACGACAAGACTGATTTTCATGGTCACAGAGGGATCACTTTAAAGGCGTTAGGACGGCGTCAGGAGGCCCGATTGGCCTATGAAAAAGCCTGTCAACTGTCGCCAAAATCTGTCGAGCCGATCTTTAATCTGGCTATTTTGCTACTCGAAGATGGCAAGTATGACGCCGCCCTTAAACTCAACCAAAAGGCGGTTAAACTAGATCCACAAAACCCACAAGCTCATAACAATTTGGGGACGAACCTTCAAAAAATGGGTCGCTTTGAGGAGGCCACAAAATCTTACCAACGGGCGATTAAAATTAATCCGGATCACCACCATTACTACAACAATCTTGCCACTGCCTTAGCTGAATCTGACCGAATTGCCGCGGCTCTAAAAATTTGTGACGATGCGATTGCAAGGTGGCCAGACTATCCTGAAATCTATAATGCACAGGCAAACGCTTTATTGCGAAAAAATGATTTAGGCGGTGCAATTAAAGCATCGGACAACGTCCTCCAACGCCAGCCCGATCATGTCCAAGCACATTATACCCGCGGCATGATCTTATTGGCTCAGAATAAATTCGAGGCTGGATGGCGAGACTATGCTTGGCGGGAAAGACGATCTGCATTTTGGCCAAAACGCAATTATGATGCACCCGAATGGCAGGGAGATTCGCTCCAAAACAAGACACTATTGGTGCATTGGGAACAAGGGTTTGGTGATATCATCCAGTTTTCGCGCTATCTGCCAATCTTAAAATCGGCTATTCAGTCTGATCCCGATCACCTAAATGCTCGCGTGCTTTTTGATTGTCCGGAAAAGCTTATTGGCTTGTTTGGTACAAATTTTGGCCCGGATGAAATCGATGATTGGGGTGATACGCCTCCTTATATAGACTATTATATACCTCTGATGAGCCTTGCTCAACACTTCACCAAATCTGAGGATAAAATTCCCAATAACATACCCTATCTTAGCAACTGTTTGAGCGAACACCTCAAGCTCCCCATTGAAGATCCTGGAATGCTTAAAATAGGCCTAACCTGGGCCAGTGATCATGGCGATACATATCGGCGCAAGGTCTGTGACTTAAAAAAACTGGCGCGTATTTTTAAGCTGGATAATTGCGTTTTTTACGGCCTTCAATATGGCGAAGATGGAAAAGCGATCAAACGTTATGAAAAAGCCGACAATGTGATCAATTTGGGTAACGACCTTGGCGATTTCACCCATACCGCAGCGATTATCAGTCAGCTTGATTTAATAATATCTATCGATACTTATATTGTTCATTTGGCCGGGGCGATGAATATTCCGACCTGGGTTATGTTGGCATTTTCACCAGATTGGCGGTGGCAGCTCAATCGGTCCGACAGCCCATGGTATCCGAGCATGAGGCTCTTTCGTCAACCTAAACCCGGCGACTGGAACAGCCTGATTAGTGAAATTACACGCGCCCTAGACGACTACCGTAGATAGACTAAAAGACTTCTGTTAGATATCCCTAATATTGGTTACTAATTGAGCTGATGAGAGTATTGTTAAATTCTTGGTTTCCGCACCAAGAATTCTATTCACCCAATGTCCGCTTATGGCTATTAGCGGACTCTTTTGACCTATGGTTTTGATGTCCGCTTTCGGGGGTAAAGCAGACTCACCGTTCACTCCCTAACTCTCTTCACCACCTGCGAGTTCGCGCTCATAGTCATGTATTTGATCATGCCCGTAGTGTTCTTGTATCATCCTCTCGCTCGTACCCATCTGAATAGCTAGTCCTCTCATAGAGATGCGCTCACCGCGTCTGGTAGTGAGCCTAAACGTTGCGTATGAATGCCTGAGCGATGTTAGTGAATGTTTATCAGCAAAGCGGACATCAATCGCATAGTGTTAAAGAGTCCGCTTTTAGCCAAAAGCGGACATTACTTCTCTAATTTAACCGCTCTTTCCATCTTCGCCGACGTCGTTACACCACGGACATCGCCACGCGGTTATTTTGTGTCTCTGGTTCGCGTGTGCTCAGGTTCTCATGATGACACGCCAGACGAACACGGCGATATAAATCCACGGTATACATCCTCCTACCTTCCATCCCAGGTAAGGATCGAAGGTTAAAAGCGGCAGAGTTTTTATCCGCCCGCAGCTGGGAAAATCCCGCCGCTTCCGTGGACTAGTTTGTCACCGCCCGTCTCAGCCAGAATATATTTAGATAATATGTAATGTTTTCAATGTCTTTTTCTGGTCTGATTTGGGTGGTTTTAAATTTGAGCATTCCCACCGGTAATTTTTACCCAGCAAAACGTGTATTTGTTGAAACTTAGGCACTCATCGCTTTATGATGACCCTAAATGAAGTGATGCTGGTTTGATTTAACCTAGAATGTGGCTGAAAATGATGGTTTTTAATGAATTTTATAATGAATGGGACTTAAAGCATGACCGCAGGAAGAAGAGTTCTCGTAGTTGATGACGACGAAGATCTACGCCAAATGCTGGCTGAACAGCTTGAAATTCACGAAGAATTTGTGACCGACGGCGTTGATAGTGGCGCGATTGCCATAGAAACGGCAAAAAATCAGTACTACGACATGATCCTGTTGGATGTTGGATTGCCCGATATGGATGGCCGCGAAGTTTGCCGTGTTATGAGGCGTAACGGTGTAAAATCGCCAATTATTATGCTGACAGGCGCGGATACCGACGCCGATACAATTTTGGGCCTTGATGCTGGCGCTAACGATTACGTTACAAAACCGTTCCGGATCGGCGTTTTAATGGCCAGGTTGCGGGCACATGTGCGCGAGCACGAACAAAGCGAATATGCCGTTTTCCAAATCGGCCCGTATAGCTTTCGCCCGGCGGCGAAGCTAATGCTGGATACCGAAAATGATAAAAAAGTGCGGCTTACAGACAAAGAAACCGCGATCATCAAATTTTTATATTTGGCGGGAGAGCGGGTTGTCGGCCGTGATGTTCTGCTCGGCGAAGTGTGGGGCTACAATGCCGGTGTGACGACCCACACCTTGGAAACCCACGTCTATCGATTGCGCCAGAAGATCGAGCGCGACCCTTCTAATGCCGTGTTATTAGTGACGGAACCAAACGGCTACCGCCTCGTTCCATAATTTGGGCCATAATTTGGGCCATAATTCGGGCCATAATTCGAGTGTTATTTCGAATTTGGCATAGGTATCCGCCGCTTGGTCTTAACTTGATCAAGTGGCGTCGCTATATATAAAGTCCCAATTCAATGGTTCTTCCAGAATTATCCCTGGGGATCCGAATAACATGAGGTGTTTTATGCTGCCGATTTTTGGTCGGATCCTCTGGGCGATCCAGAAAACCAGGGACGCCAGGACCTTCCCGATCGCATACGAGCCAATATTCAACAACAACAACAAGATAGCGAAAAGCTTATTGGCTGGATTCAGCTCGGGATCGTAACAATTTTTTCGACGTTATATGCCGTATCGCCATCAGCGTTTTCCATCAGCGACAATATTCGCCTGGTGCCTTATATTCTGGCGACGTATTTATTCTTTACGTTAATCCGACTTTATCTCGTTTATAAACATCGATTGCCGGGCTGGTTTATCAGCCTTTCTGTGGTTGCGGATATCGCCTTATTGATGATTACAATTTGGAGTTTTCATCTGCAATATGCCCAACCGCCATCGTTTTATCTCAAAGCGCCGACACTGCTGTATATATTTATCTTTATTGCCTTGCGCGCCCTCAGATTTGAAGCCCGGTACGTCGTTTTAGCGGGCATTGTTTCCGCCATTGGCTGGGTTTTGATGTTCCTCTACGTTATTATCGCCGAGCCCGGAAATCCAATGATTACCCGGGACTATGTGCAATACTTGACGTCGAACAGCGTGCTAAGCGGTGGCGAGCTCGACAAAATTATTTCTATTCTCATGGTGACAGGCATTTTGGCTTTGGCGATCTCGAGAGCGCGCGGCCTGCTGGAACGCTCGCTCGCAGAAGGAGATACCGCGAGAACGCTTTCGAGATTTTTTGCCCCCGCTGTGATCGAGCAAATGGCAGCGGCAGAAAAAGAAGTTTCGTTGGGCCAGGGTATCGACCGCCACGCGGCAATTCTAATGATGGATCTACGCGGTTTCACCCCATTTGCTGAAGATTTATCGCCGGATGATCTAATACATCTAATCGTCGATTATCAATCTCGCATGGTGCCGATCATCCGAAAATATAACGGCGTCGTTGATCGTTTCGAAGGCGATGGCATTATC
>CAJXJM010000197.1 GCA_913054205.1 uncultured Rhodospirillaceae bacterium | reverse complement strand
GGGGCACCTTTTGGCACCATCGATGTGAATGTCGATAGCTGCACGCTGTGTTTATCCTGCGTGGCCGCCTGTCCAACCGGAGCGCTCAAAGACAATCCGGACAGCCCGCAATTTACTTTTACCGAAACCGCCTGCGTGCAGTGTGGGCTCTGCAAAACAATTTGCCCGGAATCAGTGATCACGTTGGACCCAAGATTTAATTTTGATAAAGACGCGCGTGTTGCTGTCATCGTTAAAGAAGAAGAACCTTTTGAATGCGTCAAATGCGGCGAGCCGTTTGGCGTAAAATCATCGATTGATCAGATGGTTGAAAAGCTACGCGGCCATTCGATGTTTTCTGATGATGCTGCACTCGAGCGCATCAAAATGTGCCCCGATTGCCGCGTGACAGAGCAATTTGACGATCCAAATACACCGATGGCGGTTGGTGACCGGCCGGAACTTCGTACCACGGCAGATTACTTAAAAGGACGCGAGGCACTCCGCGAAGAAGCAGAAGAACACAAAAAAGAACACGGCCTCGAAGATCAACCTGAAGACGATTTGAGCTTGGAAGATCCAGACGAGATCTAGCTCAGGCCGATCTCGCCATCAATATCGACGGTAAGATTTAAGGCGCCAATATTGAGCGTCACCTTGACGTTTAGATTTTCATCACCTTGAAGCGCGCCGCTATCAACGGCCACCCGCACGGCGTTTTCGATCTCACGCTGAGAGGTGATACCAACTTTTTTGAGATATTTTCGAATGTTGATGTTGAATTGGTCTTCGTTCATTTTCTTCTCCCAAATATTTAAGCGCTTGCTGCGAGCGGCAGATTAACCAACAGATTTTGCGGTTTTAAGCGTAGCAAATTATCTGGCGTCATTGCCATCCCAAGATAAATCGGTCTTCCGGCTATCTCCGGTTTGATGAGTGTCTCATCTTTGATTTCCATTCTGAACAACGACACAAGGCGCTGGTTTCTCTCGTCGGTGACATCATTGCCGTTGTATAAATCATTAAGCAATGCGGAAGCTTCGCTATCGAGCCCAATATGCCAAATCCATTTCTCCTCCTGGACCTCTTCCAAGGGCTGGATTTGAACCGGCACTTGATAGAAATGATTGACCCATTTTTCCATCACCCGGCAGAGCGCTGTATTGGCCTGCCCCCAAACCCTAAGATCGACGACCGTGTCAAAGTTATCTGAACGCTCCCAATAAAGCTCAGCATTATCTTCGCTCAATACGTCGAGCTCAATTTCTTTGATGCCGTCTTTATTTTTTGTCACTCCGCCTTCGAGGCCGGCTGGCGCTTTTCCTGACAACTGAAGGTCCAGCGTATCGGCATCCGCCGCCATCACAGCCTCGTCCTGCACGGAAATTTTTTGCTCTCGAAACAACATTTCGCCGCAGCGCGCCCAAAGAGGGTAAAGCGTGTTGTCCAAAATATTACGCAAAATCAGCTGTGCAAGCTGATCCAGAAACAGCGGCGGTATTTTCCCGAGCTGACCATTGGATGAATTTTTGAAAATACTCAAATAACAATCCTCGATCGTAGAGGACGCAATCAGATGATTTCTGAATCCAAGGACAACCTGATAATTTTCTTTGATGTCATCGTCGGCCATTGCGTCGATTTCGGAAGGTGATACTTCAAGCTGAGGATTTTCCATCAAACGATCATGAAGCGCGCGCTCCACATCACAAGATTCTTCGACCGGCTCCATTTCCGGGCGCATTAAATAGGCGCGCAAAAAATCATCTGTGACGCCAAGATGACCGTTCGAGGTTTTGTCGAGTAATTTGTATCCAGACTCCAACCAAAAATCAGGCATTAAATTTATTCCAAATAAAATTCACAGTTGCCTGATTATGATTATCCAAATGACTTTGTCACGAAAAACACTTCCAAAGTCTGCCCGCTACAGTCAAATCCATCAGATAGTGGAAATCTAAAAGTGCCTTATAAATCTAAGGACGCGCTACTATATATGCCACTTGATTTGAGGCTAAGCTTTAGCTTGCACCAATCGATGTAAGGCTTGTTTGTCGATTTTATTTGCCGGCGTTTTTGGCAATGTTTCGATAAAGTAAATTTTCTCAGGCACCTTATATTTGGCCAGATTTTGAGCGCAATATTCGATGACGTCCTCTTCACTGGCGGAAGTACCCGGCGCAAGAGCGGCAAATGCATGAATGACCTCGCCGCGATATTCATCCGCCACATGTAAAGAGAAAATTATTTTTCGAGCTGCGATGGGGTAATTATTTAAACTCAAACTCTCGCAAAACGTTGAATGGTCGAGCAAAAAAATTGGTTAGCTCGACCATTTTGAGACGATTTCAGTAATTAATATACGCCGTTCTCTTTTTGCATTAGTCGAATGTAGTTGACGACGTCACCAAGCTGGCGGTCACTAATTTTTGTGACCGGTTTCATATCTCCAAATTTCCAGTGATGCTGAAACGCTCCCCGCTTGGCGGCGGTAAAGAAACTGTCATCACGGTGGTGCCCAGGATGGTATAAACGCGAAATAAAAGTTGGCCCCTTGGAAGTACCGCCGATATTTTTGCCGTGGCAACTGGCGCAATACTTCCCGTAGGCCGCCTTGCCTCGTACTGCTTGCTGGGTGAGTGTTGGCAATTTTATCTTGTTCTGCTCGATCACCGATTTGTGGCTTCGGGCAAGAGCATATTCAGTCGAAAAACTCCAAACCAAAGCCGAAAGCACAATCGTCTGCCGGATTGAATTGCTAATTTTCATCATTGGAATCATGTCAGTACCAAAGCTCCTGTGGATATTACGATACCCAATTTAGTATCCAGCAATTAAAATGGGAAAATATCTCCTATCGCTTGCCACCAGGCCAGGTCAGAAATGGCATATTGACTACTACACCTGCTTTTTTTGTACTCACGGCATCGCTTTTAATGACTCTCTCCAACTCAGAAACAGACTTCAATGTACGAGCCGTCATTTCTTCTTTCCACGTCACAAGGATTACGGTGCGCAGAGGGCTGTATTTTGGATCGCCAGGAGCATTGTCAAATATATCAGGTTGTCCGCCAAGCGGACCCATGGGGCCATTTCCTTTATGGCCGTTGGTAAAGACATACACGGGAACCAACATTTCTTCAGGTGCTTTTACCAATGAAGGAACAACCAAAACAGGAGAGCCTCCCATCATATCCGTCAGGATTTTGGCAATTTTTGGATCAGAAGTTTCGGTGTGAATGAAAAGTATTTTTTGGCCGTTGCTATAACCCAATACCGGCGGCACTTTTGGACCTTCAATCGGCGTAATCATACCGCCTTTAGACATTTTGGAGGTATCCATCTCCATTTTATTTTTCATGCCCATCATGTCTTTCATGCCTTGAGCCGAGAGATCGGGTACTACAGCAAATGCAACGATGATTGCGGCAAAAGGGAGGACATTTTTTTGGAAGCCGTTCATTCCGGAAATTCCTTTGTTAAATTAAATCAAACAATACTTTACCTGCTGCACCACGGTACGTTGTCAAGTTTGAGATTTACAATCAATTTATCTTGAATGTCCGCTTATGGCTATAAGCAGACGTTCTGGCCCTACCCAATTAGAGTCTGCTTTGCCCCCGATAGCGGACATTATCGGCACAATGGATATGAGTCAGCTTTTGACCCAAAGCGGCCGCTCAAAATTTTGATAATTTGACCAACACGATGGCTATACTCACGATACTTGCGGCTACATATCCATCTCTTCCGCAAATTCTATTGGCCCAGTTTCAAGGTGCGGACATCTTTTTGCCAATTCGAGTGCGCCATCACGGAGTTTACCATTTTACCTTCAAATGCTGAATGCCGCGGAAACAGAGTGACGGAATATATTCCCAAATTTGACCTTCAACCAACTCCATATTTGGCACCCGGCGCACGAGTTCTTCCAATATTATCTTCATCTCTAAGCGCGCTAGGGGAGCCCCCATACAAAAATGTGCGCCATGGCCAAAGGCTAAGTTACGTTTGGCATTTTCGCGATAGATGTTAAATTCGTCGCCGTCTGGAAAAATATCATCATCCCGACTTCCCGAGCCGGTCGCTACAATAATTTTTGCTCCTTCCGGGATTTTAACGCCGGCAATCTCAGTCGCTTTAGTGGTAATACGCCGCCAAGTGAAAATTGATGAATCATAGCGCAATATTTCTTCGACCGCCCCCGGGATAAGATCAGGGTTATCCACGATAGCAAGCCATTGATCACGATTTTCGAGCAATGCCCGGATGCCGTTGGCGGAGGCTTGAGTGGTTGTCTCATGACCGGCAAACTGCATTAAAAACATCACATTATAGAGGTAATTAATCGTAAAATGAGACGAATCTTCATGATAGATTCTCACCATATCTCCAAGGTAGTTGTCGCCCGGCTCTTCTAGTGCAGCATCAACCAATTTGGTCGTAAAGCTCCAATGCTTACCAATATCGCTCATCATCGCAACTTGTTCTTCGTCGGTCGGTTTGCCCCAATTCACAATAGATCGGGTTGCGCCAAGTTCCTTAACCAACAAGGCATCATTATCGGGGGCCCCCAGGAAAATAAAAATTGCCAGAGCAGGAACTTCATATAACAGCTGAGAAACCAAATCAGCTTCACCATCATCTGCAAACCGATCGATATGATCGCATACGATTTTGCGAATTTGCGGGTCGACTTCATTCACGCGTTTTGGTGTAAACGCATCGCCAAAAATTTTTCGATGAGCGCGGTGAGTTTCTGGAGCTTCATCTACCAATGACGCGCTAGCAGCGATTTCTTGGTTATTGCGCACCTCAGCTGCAGCCGAGCAAAGTGGCGTCACGGGATGGCGTGCAATGGTTGCTGAGAATGTTTCAGGGTCCCGAAAAACCGAAATAATATCATCGAACTTAGATATCACCCAATAGCCCATATCGTGATCAAAAAATATTGGTTCTTCCTTGCGTGCGCGTTGAAAAAAAGGAAATGGATTGTCAATGAACGCGTCACTAAAGGGATCAAATTCAGCACCCATAGCCGTCATTGGACATTGGCTATAATCGGCCCCATCAAAACCTTCAGGTGTTGATTGAAACATTCCGAGATTCATTTTGCTAGACATTTCCAGTTCCTACAATTTTCTAGTTGAATAACCTGATCGTATACTAATTGAGTAGGAATTAGTATTCTGAATAGAAGATATATCAAAATTGCTGGAACTAAAAGCTCAGGCTGTTATTAAAACGTTCCCAAGGCGGGGATTTCGGTTTGTGGCGGATATTGAGGAGCCAACCGGCCAAATGGCTCAAGCAGAGCAACCCATTTCCAGCGCCAATTAAGCCGTCGGTTGCTGTTTTACCGTTCGTCAATCTCTCAGGCGACCCGGAGCAGGAATATTTTTCCGATGGCGTCACTGAGGATATTATCAGCGCCCTCATACGCGCTATGTCATGTTGGTGAAGGTGACCAGCAAGGATACTCAAACGGTT
>CAJXJM010000196.1 GCA_913054205.1 uncultured Rhodospirillaceae bacterium | reverse complement strand
TCCTTTCAGTATTTTTTTGTATTATATAAACTGATATTTAATATAATAATCAAGTGTTTTTTTAGTGTTATTGAAAATTCAAAGTAATCATCCTATGCCGCTCAAAGAATTAAGCGGGTTTTTAAAATTTATCTCTGTGGATTCAAAATTTAGCGGCGTGCCATATACGAGGACGCCCGACCTATACCACCGGCCAGACGCGGCGACCACAATGGGGGCCTTGATGAGAGTGAGTGACATATTCAAGCACGTGACGACCTGTCCATTCCTCACCCCGATCGGCTTCAACAAAGCGCGGCTCGAAGGTAAACTCGCCCTCTGGCAAATCGGTAAATTCCCAGAGCACACCGTGTTTGGGCCAGCCCGCGATCGACAGCATCTTGCGGCCGCGGATCATGCCGCGGGATACTGAAACCCGGGGAAAGCGTTCCGAGCGATACCACCGGGCCAATTCGATCTCATCCTCTGGCGTATCGGTATTATAATTGCCGAGTTGCATCGCTGGTGGTGGCCCCATGCCGTAGGGCAGCGTCCGTTGCTCGGGTGCATTGATCACCTGTTCTTCGATAAAGACGGCGTCGCGAAAATTTTCTCGGGTCCCAAGCTTGTCGGAATGCTCCTCGATCAATGCATCAACCGGATTATTTGGCCCGAAAAAGACTTCCGGCGAAGCAGCAGCGGTCAAAATGACATTTTGCCAACCGGTCGGAACGCTTGGATCCGTCGTTGATTTTTTTCTGGGCGCACCTTCAATATAAGGCCGGTCCGGTTGTTCGACGATGTCGTAGTGACCGACCCAGGCAACACCCTGCGCCGCTTGGACCGCCGGCAGATATTCCGTATGCAACCAGGACCACATCTCGGCTTTGCTATCTTCGGCAAGGTCAAACCACTCGGCTTTTAGTACTTCACTCATTCTCATTACCTCAAGAAAATTATAATCATCAAACGTGGTTAAATGGCATCTGTAAAATCAATTGGCTCCTTAAATTTTACTTTTTCTATGACTCTAGTTCGGGGGTCAATCAATTTTCTCGAAAGCAATAAGTGTTGCGCTTCGCTCGTGAGCCCGCAACCCCGGATTAAATCCCGGGTTGCGGGGAAGTTATTTTTTCTGTGCACTCTCGGTCCGCTGTGGTTAAGTCGCCCAATGACAAAGCTAACAGATGGCCCTCGCGGCGGTAGCGGTATGCTGGCTGTCTTCTGTGATCTAGCAGAAGAAGACCAAGCAGACTTCCGTCCGTGGTTAATCGAGGATATGTTCCCGGCCCGCCTAGACATCGGCTTCAACGCCTGTGCGAGCTTTGACCGTGTGAGCGGCGATGGTCCTGAGTTTGTCACGCTTTATGAAATGCCGAGCTTGGGTCATCTTTACGGCGAGCCTTATCAAGCGCTGCGGCGGGTGCGCAATCCGAGGGACGCCGCCTACCACGAAAAATTTCAAAATCCCGAGCGCCATACATATGCCTGGGCGGGTCCAGAACTTAGCTCAGAAGCTGGCGGCTTCGCGCCTTACATATATGTCGATCGATTTGAACTTGCGGATGAAGATGCTCAAGCTTTCAACATCTGGTTTGTCGGTAGCTATCTGCCCGCACTATCAGAGCTTGAGGGCCTATTGCGGATGCGTCGTTACGTCTCAATGGAAGGCGCACCGAAACATTTTGTTTTGCATGAGTTCGCTGACGGGGTCGTATTTGAGAATTCTGACTGGATGATTGTGCGCGAACAATTTGGAGACGCGACTTCAGCACTTTACCAACGAATTATCCACGCCCCATAAATTCACCCTCTCCTCGATCCTCCCCCATCAAGGGGGAGGAAGAATTGGCCGTGCCAGCTATAGCTCCCTCTCCCCTCGTGGGAGAGGGCCGGGGTGAGGGGAGGGGGAGGGCTAGATCGTCGTGAACTGCGGCTCGCCTTCGCCGGGAAAGCCACCGCGAACAGCGCCAGCCGAAACATCTCGGTAGAACGGCTTAAAACTTTCGTTTAAAGGGCGGCCGTTCGGCAAGCTTAACCAGAGCCGCAACAGGTGGCGCTTTTTATCGTCTTCCTCGAAATCTTCAAATGCTGTCCGCGTGTGGAGCGTCAGGTGATTGTTGAGGAATTGGATATCTCCGGGCTCGAACATCATGGTGAGGTGAAACGCCGGCCGGGCAGAAATCTCATCAATCAGATCCATTGCTTCGCTTTGCGCCGGTGTTAAGTCTGGCACATCCGGGTTCATTTCTGCCGAGCGAATATGGGTGCGGGTATAGCGGCAGGCGAAAAAACCATTCTCGATACCAAAGACCGGCTGGGTATAAAATCCGGGCACATTCGGCAACTCGTTGCCCTGCATGCTCCACCAAATCGGCTCGTAGAGCGCTTCTAACAAATCGGGCCGGCTCTGCAAAATCTCGTTGTGGATTGCGACCGAGCTGACGATCCGGCTGAGCCCGCCTTCTTTGGCGGCGCGCAAACAAAAGAGCCCGGTGACGTCCGCGGCATCGACATGATAGGTCAGCTCACCATTGCTGGTGTAGCCGCGAAACTTGGGTCCATCGAGGCCGGTGCCCAAATCACGAACATCGCCGAGAAAGTCATTGCGCTTGCTTTGCGACACAGCGCACCCGACATGGAGGCCGATGCCCCAATATATAAGGCGAAGATCATCCTTTGAAAAATCTTCCGTCGGAAAACCACGCAACAGTTTGATGCCAAGCCCTTCTTCAAGTTCGATCCGCATATCAGCCAGCAAGCCAGACAAAGACGGCAGCGGAAAATCATCTGCGGTGAGGTCCTTAGGCGACAAACCCGCCGACTTTACATAGACCAACGCCGCCTCAATCTCCGCGATCTCGCCATTCGTCAAAACACGAATCCAGGCGTCAGACTCCTGCAGGTCTTTACCGAGCCAGTTTGCAGTGCCTGTTACTTCTTGGTGCAATCTAAAATCTCCCATAACGCTTTTCAAAGCTTAACAAATTAAATCTACAAATTAAATCTACCCCGGGGTAGATTATTTAAAAACACGTTCACTTATTGGACAAATCCCATAATGTGGGATTTTTGTGTATTTCTGGCTGGCTTTATGTGTTTTGATACGTAATATGGCGCACAAGAATTTTGCAGACTAATGATAGAGAAATGGCGATGACCGAAAGAAACCCAATCAAATTATTCCACCACATGGCAATCGATGTATCCGATATGGAAAAATCAATTGCGTTTTATCGCAAGCTGTTCGGCTACAAGCTGACTGAGCGCCATGAAGCCGGTGAGGTCGAGGCCATTCCAGTAGAACTGGCCTTTTTGCGCCTCAGAAACAGCAATCATCACGACATGGTTCTCTCTCATACGCCAGGTAAAAAATATCGCGCCCGAAATGCACAAGATAATATTGAAGGAACAACCCTCTTCCATCATTTAGCTTGGCAGTGTCACGACCGCGACGCCTGGCTGGAGATGCAGGCGCAGGTGAAAGAAATGGATATCGAAATTATTCGTGGGCCTGTCGTGCACAGTGCGTATGACCCTCGCGGCGAAGGGTCTTGGGGTGAGAATGAAAGCTTTTATGTTTTAGATCCGGATGGGCACCGCCTAGAAATCTTTTGCGATATGGCGTCGATTGACGAGGATGGAACATTCGTTTCCTATGAAGGCGAGCGTATCGAAGAAGCCAAGGTCGCCGAAGTATAAATCTCTTAAGCTTAAAGGATAAAATTGTGACTGAAGTCGTAATCGTTGATGGCGTACGCACGCCAATCGGAAAAATGGGCGGTGCGTTGTCGAGCGTCAGACCCGATGATCTTCTTGCTGAAACCTACAAAGCGCTAATCGAGCGTACCGGCATTGATCCGGCGCTATTGACCGAGGTTTTTGCCGGCTGCGGCAACCAAGGCGGCGAAGACAACAGAGACGTCGCCCGCATGTCAGTATTGTTGGCCGGACTGCCAAAAGAAGTGCCGGGTGTAACCATCAATCGCAATTGCTCTTCGGCCTTAGAGGCCGTCAATTTTGCCGCCAAAACGATCATGGTCGGCGAAGGCGATCTGGCGATTGGCTCGGGTGTTGAATGCATGAGCCGGGCGCCCTGGTCGATGATGAAGCCGGACCGCGTACCGACCACGACGCCGCCCAAAATGTGGGACACCACGGTGGGATGGCGCTTCAACAATCCAAAGATGGATGAGATGTATCCAATTGTCAGCCTTGGCGAAGGGGCCGAAGTGATCGCCGAAGAAATGCAAATCAGCCGGACCGATCAAGACGCCTATTCGCTCGAAAGCCACACCCGCGCCATCGCCGCCATCAATGACGGCAAATTTGATGACGAGATCGTGCCAATCGCCGTACCGCAGCGACGCGGTGACCCGATCCTCGTCGATACCGATGAGCATCCACGATATGAAAAAACCAATGGCAGGTATGAACTTGCCATCGATAGTGACAGTCTTGGCAAACTCCGCCCAGCTTTCAAAAAGGACGGCTCGGTCACGGCGGGCAATTCCTCCGGCATCAATGATGGCGCGGCGGCGTTATTATTGGCGAGCCGAGACAAAGCCGATGAACTTGGCTTGAAGCCGATGCTGCGCTGGCTGGGCTCCGCGAGTGCGGGAACAGACCCCAGCCATTTTGCCTATGGTCCGATCCCAGCGACGGAGAAATTGCTTGAGCGATTTGATCTAAACATAGACGACATTGGCTTGGTCGAGCTCAACGAAGCCTTCGCCTCGCAAACCATCGGCTGCATGCGCCAACTCGGCCTTGATGCAGCGAAAGTCAACGTCAATGGCGGCGCGATTGCGCTCGGTCATCCGACGGGCTGCTCGGGATCGCGCATTCTGGTCACCTTGATGCATGAGATGAAACGCCGCGCACCGGACATGCCAAAAGACAAGCCGTTCTACGGATTAGCCACGCTTTGCGTTGGCGTTGGCATGGGTTCCGCCACCTTGGTTGAGTGGATCGGAGAGCGTTAATCCATGACCACCAGACCTCTAGACGGCATCCGCATCATCGGGCTCGAGCAATATATGGCCGGGCCCTATTGCACCATGCTTCTGGCCGATGCCGGCGCAGAAGTCATCAAAATTGAACGGCCCAAAATAGGTGATCCGCGCCGCTCGATGCCACCCTTTGTCGAAAAAGATGGTGTCAAAAAAGCCGCTGGCTATATGGGCTATAACCGCAATAAAAAAAGTCTGGCCCTTGATCTCTCCAAACCCGAAGGACAAGCCGTCTTTAAAGATCTCGCCAAGACTGCCGACGTGGTGGTTGAAAATTTGCGTCCTGGTTCGATGAAAAAGATTGGCCTTTCTTATGATCAGCTCAAAGACAGCAATCCAAAACTCATCTGGGCGTTGATTTCCGGCTTTGGTCAATTGGAAGGCTACCGCGGCCCCTACGCAGACCGACCGGCTTTCGACATTGTCGCAGAAGCAATGAGCGGCATTATGAATTTGGTTGGCTTTGAAGATAAGCCGCCGTCCTGGACGATCTACG
>CAJXJM010000195.1 GCA_913054205.1 uncultured Rhodospirillaceae bacterium | reverse complement strand
TTTTATTTTTTTAGTCTCATAGTCGATCATCACCATCGTATTATTGTAGCGCCAGTTCACAATAACATCGCCGTTTGGACAAGGTGCCACTGTATTGGCATGGGCGTATTCATGACGATGGACAGACGGATCGATCGGGAACTCGCTCATATCCATGTCCTTCACGACATCCCATTCCCAAACAATATTGCCAGCAGGATCGATTTCGCGAATCACGTCGGTGAAAATTGCACCCTCATGTTCTTCGCCTTCCATGCCGCCGGGAATAGATTTCATAATGTCGGGGTCTGTTTGTTTTTTCCAAGCCGCGTAGATCGTATTGCCATTGGGTTTGCGGCGGAAATCATGGTGCTGCAAATGATCGACATGCTCCCAGACGATATTGCCATCCCAATCATATTCAATCAGATGGCCGCCATTTGCCGGAAGCCGTGGATTTTCATCTTCTGTTCGGATCGCCGCCAACAAATTACCGTTCTCCAACAGATAGGCGTAGTTACCCACATCATTTGGCAAATCCCATTGATGAACAACCTCGCCGTCCATATCGATAAGATAGGTGTTGTAGAGGCCAAGCGGCGTAAACAACGTATAGCCCGGTGTCGCCTTTTCTTTGTTGTGCTGCATAACACCGGTGCGTGGATCAATGAGTGGCATTTCTGGAACTCCCCTTCGAATTCAAATTAACTTGGATCACCGAGACGGCCCGCAATCTCCGGCGATTCCGCTGTGTAGCGATAGCTGCGAAATATGGATCGGCCTGGCGTATAAGGCGCGTGATCGGCAACAATTGGTGAATTAAAATTCCACACCGTTTCACCGTCGCGGGTCACTTCAAACAAGCGTCCGGAGCGACCTTCACAAATAAGCACATTGCCATTTGGCATCGGCTGACAGCCACTGATAAATGGGCTGTCAAAAGTGTGCGCGGGTGAGCCGACATATTCCCAAACCGTTTCGTTGGTCGATGGATCAATTTCAAATATGCGCGAACCTTCATTAGGCCCATGATAGGGGCCGTGCGCTCCATTTGCATAAACCAAAATATTACCGTTCTCAAGCATTTGCACGTCATGTTGATGACCGAGTTTCCAGTCGCACATTTCCCAGGAAAACTTCTTGGTTTCGCGGTCAATGCGTGCAATCAGATGATTCTGACGGAAGCTGATAAGATAATCACCGCCCGGCACCGGACAAATTGAATTAGCATGTGCCCATTCGTGGCGTCCTTCAATCGGACAGATCGGATATTTACTAAAGTCTTCAATATCGGTAGCCGAATGCCATTCCCAGACAGTATTGCCATCCGGATCAATTTCGCGAACAACATCGCCCCAAATGCCCTGCTCGTGCTCACTTCCTGGTATACCGCCTGGAACTTTGGCAGCCAATTCTTCCGGCATCAATTCCCAATGAAGATAAACGGAATTGCCATTCTCAAGGCGGCGGAAATCGTGATGCTGGAGATGATTGGTATGCTCCCAGACGATATTTCCGTCCCAATCCATTTCGACGAGATGCCCACCTTTTGCTGCTAATCCGAGGACTTGCTCATCGGTTCGAACTGCCGCCATAAGATTTCCATTGGGTAGCAGATAAGCATAGTTTCCGGGCAGGCCCGACATTTCCCATTCATGCGCAATGTTGCCGTCCATATTCATCAGTCGGACCGTCTTTGTGCCTAATGTCCAAAATAATGTATACCCAGCAGAAGCTTTATTTTTGTCGTAGATAGAGACGCCGTCATTCTCGTACAGCATTACTCCCCCCTCTAATTTCCGTTTATAATAAATTTTTTTCAATGTTTTTAGATCGCGTAGTCGACCGTATTCCGGGACTTTGGTCAAGCCAAAGAGCAGACCGTTTCACCACGTGTAACACGAATTTATTTTGCTGCGGCACCTTCTAAAATCAACCGTAAATCGTCACTGATCGGCTGAGATTTTTGCGTCTCTTCATTCAGGCATACGGTAATGGTTTCAGAAGTGGAAAAGCAAAGTTCATCCTGAAAGATTGCCTGTCCCAGCACGTAGGATGATCGACCGACGCGCGTAACAACGGTGCCGATATCAACCAGGCCCGGATAATGCAGGGCCTTTAGATATTCAACGGAGAAATTCACCAACACAAAACCGGCTAAGATATCCTCGCCGAGACTCACCATCCGCTCACCCCGAAACTGCACCCGGCCATCTTCGAAGAAGGCGTTGATCGCACCGTTATTTACATGACCGTTAGGATCCAGATCGCTATAGCGAATTGTCGCAGAGGTCCAGCTCACATAAGCGGCTCGGGATTTCAAATCTACTTCTTGCAGGTCAGTCATGTCTATCGGGCCAAGTTGTTTCTAAAATTTTCGCCATAGTTTTATCCATAGGCAGTATTGATTTAAGTTTCTGGTAGCTTTGTTCGGCAAAAGTGACAAGGTCGGTATCAGCCATGCACTCACTCGCCCGCCGCACAATTTCATCGGACCCCATCGTCAGGCATAATTCGGTATATTGGTTGGAGACCCCATTGTGCTCCAGCAATACCGGAATGTGATTGATCACCGAATGGCAAATGCGCGTTACCGAGATAATGTTGTGGCTGGTGGTTTTCTGGATCGATAAATTGACCCGGCTGCGTTCCATCAGTGAATCGCGCACATAAGACGGTACTGGCATCGCTGGATAATAGACTTCATGGCCTTCTTCAGATATTTCGCCAATGAGTTTTTGCCGCCGATCAGATGGAAATCCGCACATCAGAAAGTCGATATCCCGCTCAGCCTCTGGAAGCGGTTTTAACGTTGCCATTTTCTCAAGATAACCGAACGGCAGATACGCTGTGTTCGGATTTATCGCCGTGCAGGCCTCCACAGATTCTTCGAGCATGCACCAAACAAACTCGGCATTTTTAGCAGCGAGCTCGAAGGCAGCATAAGTCGCTGGATCGCCCCCCTCCGCGCCATAATTCCGGGTGCCATCCGGCGACACAACTTCCGAACAGACAAGGCCATATTTAACGCCCGCTGATTTCATCTGGGCAGGAAAATTGAGCTCTATATAAAATCGATCAAAAAAAAGATTGAGCGCTTTGGGATCGAGTTGACTGGTGCCGATCTTCACAGCCACGCCGCATGTTTCAAGCGCTGTCGAAATAAAGCGCACACTATCAGACACCATCTCCCAAAGATGCGGCTTTAGATTGCTCAGCATGATATTTACGTACATAAGAAAACGTATAGCGAGATTCGAGGAGGAGGTCACCCCCACCCCACCCCTCTCCCCTCAAGGGGGAGGGGGATATTTTTGGCAAAATTTAAAATCTAATCTCCTTCCCCCTTTGAGGGGGAGGATTAAGGAGGGGAGCTCTTAAGACCCAGCGTTTTTCGGTGGCCAGGATTTATACACGGTGCCGTTTGGCTTGAACGCTTTGAAGACGAAGGCAAATGTCACGTCGTGGACTTCATCGACAAGGCCATCAGAAGTTTTGCGCTGAACAACGACATTGCCAACATCTTTGCCTTTTGAAATTGAGCGGGTATCGAGCGCTGAGTTCTGACCTGGTTCCCAAGTTATAACCAAATCGCCCTTCTCGATTTTGCGGTGCTTTTTAAGTACATCCAGCGTCCAAGCTTCTTCACCAATCACCACAATGCGGGCTGTCGCCGACATATCTTTTGGCAGCGGCCCTTTATAGAGAAACGGATATTTACTGGAATCATATCCGACATAGGGGTTTGAGCTATAGCCGCCGAAGGTGCGCGCTGGGGCCAAGACTTTCCCGTTCGGAAAACGCTTTTTAAATCGACCAAAAGCTTCAATCCGCGACGGCAGCATTTTCAGGCGCGTGCCGGTATATTCACCGATTATTGCCTCTCCCATAGCTCCGATGAATTTGGAGAAACTGCAAAAATTCAACAAGAACTTCCTCCGCGTGACTTGGGTTTTCCTGATCATCGGCAGCGTTGATCATTTCAGTTGTGAGTTTGAGGCAACAAAATTTGCGTGCGAGAATATTCCACACGAGATCGCTCAATATAACATCAAGCTGCTCTGGGTATTGGTTTCGATCATCTTTTTAGGCGAACTCACCGCCTGGATCATGAAGAAACGCGCCGCCAAAGACGCGGGCTAGCTACCTCTGAAGTCGAGCTTGACCGGCGAGATCAGCACGCCAAAGATTTCACACCAAATCACCACGCTTTTGTATTTAGAGAGATCGATGCCCGCCGGTACTTTATAGTTCTGCCCGCCTTTAAAAGCGCGCAACAGGCCGAGATCCACAAACTTACTTTTTTGACGTCGTCCGATTCTTTGATCGTTCCAGCTTCCACCAAATAGACTTTGTAATTCGGCCCCGGTCCAACTTCGAAAGTCTGTCCTAGATGAACGACATCTTTAAAGATCGTCACCGGCCCTTTACCCCAATGAACCGGATCGTTTGGATTGGCATGAATAAAAGAGCCATCAACCACAATTTTTTTAAGCTCGCGGTTTTCAATGGTATCGTTGGCAACAATATCGTTGAGAAAAATAAAGGGATAAAAGAAAATACCGAGTACAAAGCCGCCGCCAGCGCCTAATAGACCACCGATAATAAAAATCATTATAGCTTTTTTCATTTGGGTCTCCCGCGTTCAACTCAATCCATAAATACCGCTAAGCCCGATTATATTCCGAATTCATATCAATCACACCATTTGAGACAACAATGCCCCGTTCTGTAAGATCAATAATGTGAGAGAATATAGAGCGCCCTGCAGCTCCCGTCAGACGCGGATCGAGGCCTTTATACATCCGCGTCACCATCTCCGGAATTTTGCTCAAGCCTTGGTCCAGGCAATCGAGAATTTGAGCCTCGCGCAATTTTCGGTGCACCAAAATGCCGCGCACATATTTTTGCGGACGCTTGATCGGCGCGCCGTGCGTTGGATAGTAAATTTCGTCGTCGCGCACCGATAGCACTCTGAGGCTCGCCATATAATCCGCCATATCGCCGTCGGGCGGAGAAATCACCGTCGTCGACCAGCCCATGACATGATCACCGGGAAACAATGCGTTCTCTTCGCGGAGATGGAAACAAAGGTGGTTAGACGTATGACCCGGCGTATGGACGCAGTCAAAAGTCCATCCTTCACCTTCAACAACGTCTCCGCCTATGATCACTTCATCCGGAACAAATTCCTGATCGCCGCCGGCCTCAACGACCGCACCTTTCTCATACTTACCCGAACCGTGCGGGCCAAATCCATAGGTCAAGGCACCTGTGCGTTCTTTCACCAGCTTGGCAGCAGGCGAATGATCAATGTGGGTATGGGTGATCAGCTGATGCGTGATCTCTTCGCCTTCCAGCGCCGCCAGCAAGGCATCGACATGCGCCGGGTCATCGGGGCCAGGATCGATGACTGCGACCTTGCCATGGCCAACAACATATGTACCGGTGCCTTTAAAAGTGAAGGGACCTGGATTGTTGGCAACAATGCGCCGGATCATAGGCGTGACCTCAACCATCACAC
>CAJXJM010000194.1 GCA_913054205.1 uncultured Rhodospirillaceae bacterium | reverse complement strand
ATCTGGCCGGCGCCTATAATTCCAATCGATTTAATTTCAGTATTCATATTTTTCTACCGTTTATCTATTTGATGTTAACTTCTATTTGTTGAGTTCGGCTTCGAGTTCCGGGATCGCCTTAAAGAGGTCGGCCACCAGACCATAATCAGCCACTTGGAAAATCGGCGCTTCTTCGTCCTTATTGATCGCGACAATCACTTTACTGTCTTTCATGCCGGCCAAATGTTGGATGGCACCGGAAATGCCGACCGCAATGTAGAGGTCTGGTGCAACGATTTTACCAGTTTGCCCCACCTGATAGTCGTTGGAGACAAATCCTGAATCAACCGCTGCCCTGGAAGCGCCGACGGCAGCTCCTAATATATCAGCAACTTTCTCAAGCATGGCAAAATTTTCGCCGTCCTGCATGCCGCGGCCACCGGAAATGATGATCTGCGCTTGGGTCAATTCCGGACGATCCGATTTTGTAAGCTCGGCACTGATAAATTCAGAGAGGCCCGGATTTTCGCTCGCGCTTAGATTTTCGATTTCTACGGCGCTGTCACCTGGCACGGCCGCTTCAAAAGCGGTTGCGCGCACGGTGATGATCTTTATCGCGTCGCTTGATTGAACCGTTGCGATCGCATTGCCGGCATATACCGGGCGTTCAAAAGTATCAGGGTCATTGATTGCCGTGATCTCGGAAATTTGCTGCACGTCCAATACGGCGGCTACGCGCGGCATTAAATTTTTACCAAAAGTCGTCGCAGGTGCCAGGATATGGCCATAATCGCCGGCAATGCCGACCACCAGTGGGGCAAACACTTCGGCCAACGGATTGGCATATTGTGGATCATCCACAAGCAAAACTTTTGCTGCGCCGGATAATTTAGCGGCTTCATCGGCGACTGAGGCGCAATCGCTACCGGCGACCAGGATCGTAACAGGCCCTAGTTCAGCGGCGGCGGTTAATGTGTTAAATGTCGCCCCCTTGAGAGCCGCATTATCGTGCTCAGCTATAATCAAAACAGTCATATCGCGTCCTCCCTATATAACCTTGGCTTCATTTCTAAGTTTGTCGACCAATTGGGCGACGTCTTCGACAATCACGCCGACTTCGCGCGATGATGGCTCCGTTACCTTCAACGTCGTCAATCGAGCTGACGTATCAACGCCGAGATCACCAGGAGATGTTTCGTCAATTGTCTTTTTCTTGGCTTTCATAATGTTTGGTAGCGAGGCATAGCGCGGCGTGTTGAGGCGTAAATCGGTGGTTACCACAGCCGGCAGATTTATTTGAATGGTTTCAAGTCCGCCGTCGATCTCGCGAGTGACATTGGCTTTGCCATCACTGATGCCAAGCTCTGACGCAAAGGTGCCTTGCGGCCAGCCCATTAAAGCTGCCAGCATTTGACCCGTTTGATTGCTATCGTCGTCAATCGCCTGTTTGCCGAGAATAACCAAATCAGGATTTTCCGTTTCAACAACGGCCTTTAAAATTTTTGCCACCGCGAGAGGTTCGATCTCATCGTCGGTTTCAACATGGATGCCTCTATCCGCACCCATCGCCAAAGCCGTACGGATCGTTTCCTGAGCATGTTTTGGGCCGATTGAAATAGCGATGAGTTCTTCAGCGCTGCCGCTTTCACGGAGCCGAATTCCTTCTTCAACTGCGATCTCGTCGAAGGGATTCATCGACATTTTGACATTGGTGGTTTCGACGCCGGTTTGATCAGATTTGACTCGGATTTTAACGTTGTAATCAATTACGCGTTTGATCGCGACAAGGACTTTCATAAGATTTCCTATGGTATTAATCATCGAATAAAATAAATCGGTATTTGAATTCCGATTTGAGCCGAAACATATGAATTAGCTCGTCGTCTGTCAATCATACTGGCGTGTCTATGTCAAACCGAGTCGCCCTTTTTGCTAATGATTTTTGCCGGGTTCCCAGAGTACATCTTCCGCGCCGTCGTTGTTAAGGTGGCGGGCAAGAACAAATAAATGATCGGACAAACGGTTTAAATATATTACAGCCAGAGGGTTTATTTCACTTTGCTCACTCAGCGCTGTTGCACGCCGTTCGGCGCGCCGCGCAACTGTCCTCGTGATATGAAGATGTGCCGCACTTTCGCTGCCGCCTGGCAGCACAAAAGATGTCAGCGGTGCCAAAGCCTCATTTAGCTGATCAATTTCCTGCTCAAGACGAACAATTTGATTTTGAACAATGCGTAGATCCTTGTCGGTCCCGCCCGTCGAAAACGGCCGCGCAAGGTCAGCGCCTAAATCAAATAAATCATTTTGAATACGCGAAAGCATGGCGTCCGCCTCGCCCTCAGTATGCAACCGCGCCGCGCCAATTTGAGCATTGGCTTCGTCGACGGTGCCATAGGCTTCGACGCGTAGATCATGTTTGGCGACTCGGCTACCATTGCTCAGCGAGGTTTCGCCTGCATCACCGCCTTTTGTGTAGATTTTATCCAGTCTGACCATATATTTATTCTTGTTGTCTAATTGGCTGTAAGGGCTGAGGAAAATACCATAATCAAAAATAATATGACAACCACACCTTGAAGGGCTACGCGTAACCGCATCATTTTATTTCGGAAAGCCGGCGAAAACTTCTTATCGCTCGCCATACTGATAATACCGGCAAACAGGACGATCGCAGTCGCAATAACCGCGATGAGGAGCAGCATTGGCACAATGCTTAAAAAGGCACTCATATCTCACAACATTCAAAATGTTTATTCTTTTGGCGTCACGCCGGGCAACAGTACAGGTATTAAGTAAGTCGTATCGGTTTCTTCTTTCGGCGCGCGTGCGTTCTCGATCAATGGTTTGAGCGTTTTCGTCAAAAACAGCACAACTCCCCGTCGGTATTCTTCCATAACTGGAGACCAACTTACATATAGCCGACCATTAATCTCGTATTGAGTGATATCATCATTATCAATCATTTCACCGATAGATCTGGCCAAATCAGGAGTTTCGCCGGCATATACCCAAGCTGGTTTAACGCCGCCATGCCAAGCGATATACACACCACCGACGCCTCTTATATTTGCGTCTTCCGGGTCGAACCGAAGAAGCTGATTAAAAGACCCCTTTGGCGACTTGGCCCATTTTGGGTCTATCGATTTAGTGATTTTTGGATTTTTGGTTTTCTTTGATCCAAATAAGCCCATACCTAAAAAACTCTCTATTCGAAGTACTGTCTTGGAAGATTAGTAGCAGATTAGTCGGTCATTTTAAAACGATAGTCCAATTATGTTTATCCGAACGAGAATTTCGCGAAAGTTGACCAAAATATCAAGTATTTTTGCTGAATATTAACTATTCACAGATACAAGAGTCCAACGACGCTAAAAAATGAGGATAAAACAAAAAAATAGCGCGCAATTTGCGTGACACAATCATATATCAAAGATCAAGCATATGCTTAAGAAAGATTGGCATGGTTCGTCTCAATTGATACGAAGATAGGGCAATGACTTTGGTTGGATGGCAGTGTATGGTCGAAAAAAGAAATTCAATTCAGGATGACTAAATGTTCTTTGACGAAATTAAAGTAGTTGAGACAAGTATAAAGCAGTTAAAAACCGATCTTATTGCTATCAAAGATGGCGTTGATGGTCATTATGATCAACTAGACGATTTTGCCGCCCATGTTATTGCAATCGAAGCGGTTTTGATTGAGATGTTGAAAAAGACAGAAATAGATGCTGAAGCGGTTAAAGCATGGATTGTTGCCGCAACCGAAAAAAGCACGGGGCAAGAAGGCGGTAGCCAGAAAGCTCAATTCATCGTTGATAATCTTTTAAAAGGCGATCCGGTTCCGGAAAGAAAAGATTAGTTTAAGGCTCTAAATTCAGTTCAAAAAAATGCTGTCTGAAATGGACGGCATTTTTTTTACAATAAGCTATCCACATTTGGAATAAGCGCAACTCGTACAGGTGTCACAGCCTTCCTGACGAATAAGGCTGGCCTGACCACATTTTGGACATTGGCGAAACCGATTGTCAGGAGGTTCTTGGCCTTCCTGCAAATTGACCACTTGAGGTTTTGAAAGGGCTTCGTCTTCCTCTAACGATCCCGGCACCTTGATAAAGCCGATGGTAATCATGTGCTCTTCCAGGACCTCGCCGATGGCCGCCAAAAGAGATGGAACATAACGCCCTTTCATCCATTGGCCGCCTCTTGGATCAAACACGGCTTTGAGTTCATCAACAACAAAGGAAACGTCTCCACCGCGCCGAAAAACGGCAGAAATCATCCGCATGAGGGCGACGGACCACGCAAAATGTTCGGTATTCTTTGAATTAATGAAAACCTCAAATGGTCGGCGACGACCATCCTGGATGATATCGTTTATGGTGATATAGAGAGCGTGATCGCTTTCTGGCCATAGCACTTTGTAGGTCGCGCCATCAAGCGCTTCGGGGCGGTCGAGTGGCTGAGTGAGATAATGCAAAATACCACTATCCCCCAAATCCTTCGGCTTTGCATTGGCTCCAGCAGTGGCCTTTTTAGGTGACTCAAGGGGAAGTTCCGCTTGATCATTGGCAGCCTGTCGCTTGTCTTTGCTCTTTTTGGTCTCAAGCACCGCGCCGGTGACATCATTAGGCCGATAGGTTGTGCAGCCTTTGCAGCCAAGTTCATAAGCCTGCACATATATGTCCTTAAACTCGTCGAAGGAAATATCTTCTGGACAATTAATGGTTTTTGAAATCGAGCTGTCGATATATTTCTGAACAGTCGCTTGCATCACCAAATGATCCTTTGGCGATAATCCCTGGGCGTCAACAAAGGCGCTTGGCAGCGGCATGTCTTCGCCATTGAGACGTCGGAACAATCGATAGGCATAATCGGTGACGTCTTCATCGCGCCTGTTGCCATCCGGCATCAGCACATGGCGGGTATAGGAGAAACTAAACACCGGCTCGAGGCCGGACGAAACGTTATCGGCAAAGAGTGAAATCGTGCCGGTCGGCGCAACAGAGGTCAGCAGCGCATTACGCATGCCGTGTTCCGCGATGGCAGCTCGAACATCCTCATCGATATTTTTGAGAGCTTCGCTGCCAAGATAAGCGTCTTTGGCAAAAAGTGGGAACACACCTTTTTCTTTTGCGAGCTCCGTTGACGCGAAATAGGAAGCGCGTTGAATGGTTTTAAGCCAAGTCTCTGTCAAACGGACGGCATCCGCCGAGCCATAGCGGGCATTGCACATGATCAAGGCGTCAGCTAGTCCTGTGATGCCTAATCCAATACGGCGTTTGGCTTTGGCTTCTTGCTCTTGCTCGGGCAAGGGAAAGCGCGAAATATCAATGGTGTTGTCCATCATCCGAATGGCAGTTTTGACGATTTTTTCCAGCTCCGGTAGATTGAGCGAGGCCTGATCGGTAAAGGGGTCTGCAACAAAACGCGGAAGATTGACCGAGCCTAAAAGACACGCACCATAAGGCGGCAGCGGTTGCTCACCGCAAGGGTTGGTGCCGTGAATGGTTTCGCAATAGGAAATCGGATTGAGGCGATTAAT
>CAJXJM010000193.1 GCA_913054205.1 uncultured Rhodospirillaceae bacterium | reverse complement strand
TGGGAGCCAAATGGTACCCATATGGCTACCATTACTGATATTTCTGTGTTATTTTGTATCCATGGCAAAAGACAATAGAGCTACTCCAAGACTTTCGGCAGAAGCTCTTTTGTATCTAGACGACCTGACAAAAACTGGCCTTTATGGAAACTCAATTGATGGAGCCGCCAGGGCATTAATTGAGCAAGGCATACGACAAGCAATCACCGATGGCCACATTTCCCCAAGAATTGCTGATCCAAACAGTACCGAAAATGAATAATTAATCTCTGAGAATATATTACTCTACCTAATTGCTCCTAAGCTAAAATTTCTCGCAACGATAATTCCCTGCCACTCCGTCATGGGGTCTAACGGGAAGTTGACCGGATTTTTAGGCGGTTCGGCGATTGCTACAAAACAGGCCTTGCTTCGCCTTGAAAGCCGGGGCACATATGGAACCATAGAAAAATCAGGACAAACCGCCTTCGAATTTAGCTAAATCTGAAGGGGAGAAGGGGAAGAAAAATGACCAAAGCAATTCGCATCCATGAAACCGGCGGACCTGAAGTCCTTAAATGGGAAGACGTAGAGCTGGGCGATCCCGGCGACGGTGAAGTCCGCATAAAACATAGCGCGAGTGGTCTTAACTTCATCGACTGTTATCAGCGTTCCGGTCTTTACCCGATTGAATTACCAATTACGTTGGGCACTGAAGGCGCCGGCGTCATTGAAGCGCTTGGGCCAGGCGTGGAAGGTCTCGAAATTGGCCAGCGGGTTGCCTATGCAGGGGGTCAGATGGGCTCATATAGTGAAGCGCGCAATATTTCCGCTGGTGTTTTGGTGCCGCTCCCAGATTCGATTGAAGATCAGACCGCCGCAGCGATGATGCTCAAAGGCATGACTTCCCATATGTTGTTGTTTAAATGTTACGTGGTAAAACCCGGCGATACAATTTTGGTGCACGCAGCCGCAGGCGGTGTCGGCTCCATTATGTGCCAATGGGCCAACGCCCTCGGCGCAACGGTGATCGGCACGGTCGGCAGCGATGAAAAGGCCGAAAAAGCTAAATCCAATGGCTGTCATCACCCGATTAATTATTCGACCGAAGATTTTGCCGAGCGGGTGTCAGAAATCACCGATGGAAAAGGCGTGCCGGTTGTCTATGAATCGATTGGCAAAAACACCTATGAAAAATCGATGGATTGCCTTGAGAATTTTGGCACCTTGGTAAACTTCGGTAATGCCTCCGGCCCAATCCCGGCAATCGAGCCGTTGGAACTCATGCGGCGGGGCTCACTCGCTCTTAGCCGGCCCACGCTGTTTAACTACACTGCCGATCAAGAAATGCGATTAAAGGCCGCGGGAGATTTATTTGATGTCGTTGGTTCCGGCAAAGTGAAAATTGAAATCGGTCAAACTTTCCCACTTTCAGAAACAGCCGCAGCCCATACAGCCCTGGAGTCGCGCCAGACCATGGGTTCAACAATCCTGCTTCCTTAACGCGGATATTAAAATGGCATCACGTAAATCAGCGGCGGTTTTCTTGCGCGAGCACGGCGGACCCGAAGTTCTCAAACTTGAAGACACCGAGATCGGTGATCCGGGACCCGGCGAAATCCGACTTAAACAAACCGCAATTGGCATCAATTTCAGTGAAGTTCATACACGGAAAAGACCGAGTGGTACACATTCCAACCCGCTGCCACTTATCCTTGGCCGCGAAGCAGCCGGTGTTGTTGAAGCGATTGGCCAGGATGTCGAGGGTTTTGAAATCGGTGAGCGCGTCGCCTATGGATTGCGCCGCCAACAAGGCGCTTATACGGAATGCCGCCTCATCCCAGCCCATGAACTTGTCGCCATCCCGGATCGTATTTCTGATGAAACAGCAGCGGCCATAATGGTCAAAGGCATGACGGCATGTTATCTCGCCCGCCGCACATTTGAAGTCGGCCCCGGCCATAGCGTATTGGTGCAAGCGGCAGCCGGTGGTGTCGGCACGATTTTGTGCCAGTGGGCGCATCATTTGGGCGCAACGGTTTTGGGAACAGTTTCGAGCGAGGCTAAAGCAGACCATGCCCGCGCCCATGGCTGTGATCATCCCATCATTTACACCAAAGAAGATTTTGCAACCCGCGCCCGCGAACTCACCAATGGCGAGGGCGTCGATGTGGTTTATGACCCGATCGGTGAGCCCACCTGGGAAGGCTCTTTTAAAAGCCTGAAACAGCGCGGCTTGATGGTCAATTACGGTTGGGCCGGCGGCCGCGTGACCGAACTTGAGCCATTAGATCTGATGAATATGGGCTCGCTGACCTTCACCAAAACCGCGCTGTATAATTACGCCAACACTCGCGAAAACATGTTGGGATTAGCTCATGAGCTTTTCGATGTCGTTGCGTCGGGTGCAATCAAAGTGGAGATCGGCCAAAGCTTTTCTTTGAAAGATGCGGCCCTTGCCCATGAAGCATTGGAAACCGGTAAAACCATGGGATCGACTATCTTGATCCCTTAGGCGAGAAAGGATAGCGCCATGATTAGAACACCGCTATGCGATCTTCTTGAAGTTGAATTTCCCGTTGCCTTAGGTGGCTTAGGAAGCGGGCATACCAATCCTGCAATGGTCGGCGCGGTAGCAAATGCAGGAGGCATTGGCGCTATTGGGCTTGCCGGATATACCTCGGATGAGATTCAAACCGCTGTTTCAGAAATTCGAATTCTCACGGATAAGCCATTTGCGCTCAACTTTTTATTGTTTCTCATCGGCGAAGAAGCCTTTCAAACTGCATTGGATGAAAAGCCAGCTATTATGGCTTTTGCCTGGCCGCGCAAAGATCAGGATTTAAAGCCTTTTTTCGACCGTGCACATTCCGCTGGATGCAAAATAACTTTCATGGCAGGCACCGTCGAGGAGTCTGTTCGTGGCGCTGAAGCTGGGGCGGACGTGATCGTTGCACAAGGCTCCGAAGGGGGTGGTCATGTTGGTTGGATGGCGACACTAACACTTGTGCCTATGGTTGTTGACGCGGTCGGCGATATACCGGTCCTGGCGGCAGGCGGCATTGCAGACGGCCGCGGACTTGCAGCGGCAATTGCGCTTGGCGCTCAGGGCGCGCTCATGGGAACTCGGTTTTTAGCAACGGTAGAATCACCGCTTCACGACAACTTCAAAAACGCCATTCTCAAAAGCAATGGCCACGATACGGTGCTAACGGAAATTCCAGACCTCGCGGCTGGTATAGTTTGGCCAGGCGCAATGTCTCGGGCGCAACGTAACCGGTTTGTTGAACGCTGGTCGGGACGAGAATGGGAAGTCCGCGCCCGCCAATCTGAAATTCATGCAACCGTCCTGCAAGCACGGAAAGACGGAGACATCAACAATGCCCCACTTTCATTTGGCCAAGATGCGGGTCTCATCCACGACATACCAAGTGCCGGTGAAATCGTGCAGCGGGTTGCAGAAGAAGCATCAAAAATATTGGGTCGCTGATACTGAGTCTTTAAATCCTCCTCCATCAAGGGGGAGAACACCTGCGACTGCAGGTCGTCGCTTATGCGACGTAAGCCAAGCATACGGATGTATGCGCCCGGCGTATGAGGGGAATTATTATGTATTCATCGAATCGAAGAAATCATCGTTGTTCTTCGAGTTTTTCAACTTCTCTATCAGGAATTCCATTGAATCGACCACGCCCATTGGATTGAGAATTCGGCGCAGCACCCACATCTTGGAGAGCGTGCCTTTATCAACCAGCAGTTCTTCCTTACGCGTGCCGGAGCGGGTGATGTCCATTGCCGGCCAGATTCGTTTGTCTGTGAGTTTGCGATCGAGAATAATTTCTGAGTTGCCGGTGCCTTTAAATTCTTCGAAGATCACCTCGTCCATGCGCGAGCCGGTATCAATCAAGGCAGTTGCAATAATTGTCAGAGAGCCGCCTTCTTCAATATTACGCGCCGCGCCAAAGAAACGCTTTGGCCGTTGCAGAGCGTTGGCATCGACACCACCGGTCAACACTTTACCGGAGGACGGCACAACCGTGTTGTAGGCGCGCGCCAATCGGGTGATGGAATCGAGCAAAATCACAACGTCGCGTTTGTGCTCGACAAGACGTTTGGCTTTTTCAATGACCATTTCGGCCACCTGCACATGACGGGAGGCCGGTTCATCAAAAGTTGAACTCACCACTTCACCTTCCACCGAGCGCGCCATATCGGTCACCTCTTCCGGGCGCTCATCGATCAGCAACACAATCAAATAGGTTTCGGGATGATTGGCGGCGATTGAAGACGCGATATTTTGCAGCATCACGGTTTTACCGGTGCGCGGCGGCGCCACAATAAGCGCGCGCTGGCCTTTACCAATCGGCGCAATAAGATCCAGCACCCGGGATGTTGGGTCTTTGTGGGTTGGATCATCAATTTCCATTTTTAAGCGCTCATCCGGATAGAGCGGCGTTAGGTTATCGAAGTTAATGCGATGGCGGACATCCTGCGGGTCACTGAAATTAATGTGGGTGACTTTCAACAAGGCAAAATAGCGCTCGCCATCTTTGGGGGCGCGAATTTGGCCTTCAATCGTGTCGCCGGTCCGAAGACCAAAACGGCGCACCTGGCTGGGCGAGACATAAATATCATCCGGACCCGGCAGGTAATTGGATTCTGGAGATCTCAGGAAACCAAACCCATCTTGCAATACTTCGAGAACGCCGGTACCGAAAATCGCCGTATCATTTTCCGCCATCTGTTTGAGAATGGCAAAAAGCATGTCTTGCTTACGCAAGGTCGAGGCATTTTCGATTTCGAGTTCTTCGGCAAATTGCAAAAGGTCGGTTGGGGATTTTTCTTTGAGTTCTTGGAGGTTCATTGTTTTTTTACGCTTTGATAATTAACACCTGAAATAGGCATTATTTTGTTTGGAGGGAATGTTTTTCTTAAGTTGAAGAAAACAAGACATAAAACGAGATATAATTCTGGCGAGAAGCCTGACTATCTAGAAAGATTTTTTGAAAATCGATCTCTTACCCGATGGACTTAAATAGGAGGTTTGGGCGAGAAATCGCTTTGACTGAGCCAACACATAGCAGAATAGTCCAGATTAAGTCAATTGCTGAATGATGTCACAGCTGTGCGAAGTCTTCAAAAAGGCTTTACCACAACAACAATAACAATACCGATCATCAAAACCGCCGGTACTTCGTTTATCACTCGAAAAAACTTTTGCGATTTTGTGTTGGCATCCATCGCAAAATCTTTCCGCGATTTGCTTAACATGCCGTGGATTCCAAACATGAAGAATAAAAACAGCAATTTGGCGTGGAGCCAGCTTTCCGACCATACATCAGCGCCCAAATTAACCAGCATGAGCGTGCCGAACAAAACGGCGGCGACCATCGCCGGGTTAATAATCACGCGCATCAATCTGCCTTCCATAATTTTAAGTTTTTCCGACATCTCCGAGCCCGTTTCGGTCTCGCAATGATAGACAAAAAGCCGCGGTAAATAGAGCATGCCGGCCATCCAGGCGATGATGCTGATGACGTGG
>CAJXJM010000192.1 GCA_913054205.1 uncultured Rhodospirillaceae bacterium | reverse complement strand
CAAATATTAATTAACAACTGTTGAGTTATTCACGTTGAGTTATTCACACAAATTCATAACTTTGTTAATTAACAACTGTTGATAATTAAATATTAAAATTGACTGTTTTTGAGATGTTGAGGTGGATATTACTGCAAATGTAACGGTAGGCTCGAAAGCGCGATGGTTTGAACCAGATACTTCACTGGGGTGTCATGAAAAGGCGATTGTTCCAAGCCAACTGTAATCACTCGGCCGCCTGATCAGTAGAAGGCGCAATTGTCTCAAATTCACGGTCATGGGTAAGAGCAGGGACTTTGCCGCGCGCCTCTGAGACCTTCGAGAGATCTATCTCGGCGGTAACCACCCCGACATCCGGCCCGCCATCGGCCAAAACTTTACCCCAAGGATCAATAATGACCGAATGTCCAAAGGTTTCGCGGCCTTCGGCATGAACGCCGCAAAGGCCCGGCGATATCACAAAGCTGCCGGTTTCAATGGCCCGGGCGCGTTGCAAGATGTGCCAATGGGCTTCGCCGGTGATTTTTGTGAAGGCGGCGGGCGCGCATAAAATCTCGGCGCCGGCTTGAGCCAACCTGCGATACAGATAGGCGAAGCGAATGTCGTAACAGATCGACATCCCAAGACTGCCCCACGGGAGCTCGGTTACAACGGCTTTATCACCCGGCGCGTAAGTCGCGGATTCTTTGTAAAATTCGCCGCCGCCGAGATCGACATCAAACATATGAATTTTGTCATAGGTCGCGGTGATCTGCCCGGCTGGATTAAACAGATAAAGCCGATTGGCAATGCGCCCATCATCGACTTTGACAGCGAGCGTACCACCTAAAATCCAGGCCCCTGAATTGCGGGCCTCTTCTTCATACATCGGAATAAAGGGATGATCGCGTTCTTCCGGCACCTTGGCCCGCAAGGCTTTATTATCCGGCTCCATCAAACTAACGCATTCCGGCAAAGCAATAAAATCGGCCTTGAGGCTCGCAGCTTCTCGAACAAGATCGCGGACAATCGGCAGATTGTCATCGATGTTATTTAAGGCGTTATTTTGAATACAAGCGGCGGTGAATGTTGTCATGGTTTTTCCCAGCAGTAATCCTTAATCAGGCTGCCAGTATCCTAGCTTAGGTAGCCGTCCAATTCACCCCTTGATTCCAAGGCGTAGAGCTCGTCACAGCCGCCGACATGTTTATCGTCGATAAATATTTGCGGCACCGAGGTTTGACCGTTAGCGCGCTCCATCATTTCCGGCCGGTGGGCGGGATGAAAGGTGATGTCAATTTCTTCAAATTCGACGCCCTTATCTTCGAGCAGCCCTTTTGCACGATAACAAAATCCACAAAACGGCGAGGTATAAATTTCGACTTTAGCCACGATGGCTCCTAATTTCTTCAGATGAGAGATATATAATCACCTACACCAATTTAGCCAGTCAAATTTTGGTCAAAAAATCGTCATCGCTCGGCAAGCTGGCTGGTTTCCGTGCGGACAACGCGGGCGAGAGTTAACACATCTACGGATTTTACGCCCGCCTGCAGCAGCGTTTTGGAACATGCTGAAACCGTGGCTCCGGTCGTGAAAACATCATCGACGAGCAAAACACGCTTGCCTTTCAATTTCGTTTCGGCCTGAACAGGGACAGAGAATGCGCCGCGCAAATTGTTATAGCGCTGGTTCGGTGTTTTGTGTCCTTGGGATGCAGTCTTTTTGGGGCGTAACAATAGGCTGGTTTCAACAGGCATTTTGCAAATTTTGCCAATTTCGACAGCCAGTAAAGCTGCTTGGTTGTAGCGTCGATGAAACAATCTCGACCAATGAAGCGGTACCGGTAACAGCAGATCGTTTTCCTCTACGAGTTGCAATTCCGTTCGATAGAGCCATTTTCCATAAGCAGCGGCAGCATTGGTCCGGTCGCCATGTTTAAAAGATAAAATCAGATCGCGGCTGGCTTCGTTATAAATCATCGCGGCGCGCGCACGCCTGAACAAAGGACGGTTTTGGCTACAGGCACCACAGAAGGCATCTGGCCCCAAATCAAACTCAAACGGCAGACCGCAAGCTTGGCAGCAGGCTCCTTCCAGGAAAGATATTTTCTGCCAACAATTGCTGCAGAGGGTGCCTGTTTCTCCAACCATTATTGAGCAGCTTAAACATTGCGGTGGGAACAATATATCGAGTATTCGGTCTTTGACGGTGGTGAGTTCTTTGATTTCCATGTCGGCGTTTCTTTTCGAGTAAGATGTCTTCTGCTGACTATGGCGTTGGGAGAGGCGGTTTTTTATGGCATATATCCAAAATGATATATAATTCTGCCGAAATCGAGATTTTTAATCGCCAAGTTGTACGCCAGCACCGTGACCGAGCCGCCGCGGGACTGTCGGAGTTTGATTTTCTGATTTCAGAAGTTGCGGACATGCTGGCGGACCGATTGAGCGATATCCGGCGGTCGTTTCCAATGGCGCTGGATGTTGGATGTCATACGGGTCAAATCGGAAATCTGCTGGCGGGTCGGGGCGACATCGAAACCTTGATTCAATGCGATCTCTCGGAACAGATGGCAAAACGCACAAACGGCCTTAAATTAGTTGCCGATGAAGAATTTCTGCCGATCGCCGACGGTGTGCTCGATTTGGCGATTTCATGTCTTTCCCTGCACTGGGTTAACGATCTGCCGGGCGCGCTCATTCAACTGCGCCGTGCCCTTAAACCAGATGGTCTGTTTTTGGGCGCTTTGTTCGGCGGCGAGACGCTAAAAGAATTACGCCAAGCCTTGGTTGCGGCCGAAAGCGAAGTCGAAGGCGGTGCGCGTCCTCGCATCTCACCTTTTGCAGACGTCCGGGACGGCGGTGCCTTACTGCAACGCGCTGGTTTTGCTTTGCCGGTCGCCGATACCGATGTGCTGACGGTGTCCTATGAAAACCCCTTAAAATTAATGCGCGATCTGCGCGGCATGGGCGAGCAAATGGCAACTCACAATCGTCATAAAAGTTTTACCCGCCGAACAACATTGTTCCGTGCCGCAGAGATATATCAAGAGATGTTTGGGGATGCCGATGGCCGGGTCCCGGCAACATTTGAAGTGATCACAATGACCGCTTGGTCGCCGGCACCCAATCAGCAGCAACCCTTAACCCGTGGCAGTGGGCAGGTAAATCTGGCGGATGTTCTTAATTCATCCGATTCAAACAGGAAAAACTAGATGAATTTCCCAGATCCTCTGATTCGTGGCAGGTTGCTCAAGCGTTACAAAAGATTTTTAACCGACGTTGAATTGGAGAACGGCGAGCTCGTCGTTGCCCATTGTGCCAACCCAGGCTCAATGCTGAGTTTGCTGGTGGAGGGTGCTGAGGTCTGGATATCTCCAGCACGCAATCCAGATCGAAAGCTGAAATATACCTGGGAAATGATCCGCATCGGTGAGGCTCTGGTGGGGCTAAACACAAATTTAGCGAACAAAATCGTTGAAGAAGCGATCAATAGTGGAGAGATTCCAGAACTCGCCGGATATGAAACGCTGAGACGCGAAGTAAAATACGGCAAAAATTCTCGCATCGATATATTGCTTGAGAGCGATGGCGTTCCCATTTGTTATGTAGAGATTAAAAGCGTGACGATGTCGCGTAGCCATAAATTGGCGGAATTCCCTGATTCTGTAACCGCGCGCGGGACAAAGCACCTTCGGGAATTGACTGACCAAGTGGCCGAAGGCAAGCGCGCTGTGATGCTATATTTGGTCCAAAGAGAGGATTGTGACCGATTTTCGGTCGCAGAAGATATTGATCCGGCCTATGCGGCAGGGTTGGTAGAAGCTAAAAAGGCGGGCGTTGAAGTGCTATGTTTTGGTTGCAGCGTCTCTCCGGAAGCAATAAATGTATTCGGTAAAGTAGATGTCGCGAAATAATCAAAGCGACATTGTTGAAATTTAGGAGTCCCCAATCTTGGATGCGGAATCAAGATCGATAAAAATACATACCGAGGCTGACTTTGCCGCAATGCGCAAAGCAGGCCGATTGGCAGCGGAGACGCTCGATTTTATCGGTGAATATGTGGTGCCGGGCGTGACGACAGAAGAGCTCGATAGATTATGCGCAGAATTCATCGCAGAGCGCGGTGGGATATCTGCGCCTTTGAATTATCGCGGCTTTCCAAAATCAGTGTGTATCTCGGTCAACCACGTTGTTTGTCACGGCATTCCCGGCGATAAAACACTTGTGGAAGGTGATGTTCTCAATATTGACGTCACACCAACGGTTGATGGCTGGCACGGCGATTCAAGCCGGATGTTTTACGTCGGCGACGTGAGCATTAAAGCTAAGCGCTTGATCGACGTAACCTACGACTCCTTGATGAAAGGCATTGAAGTTGTCAAACCAGGAGCGACGGTTGGCGACATAGGCCATGCGATCCAATCTTTTGTGCAGCCGTTTAGATATTCTATCGTGCGTGACTTTTGTGGTCATGGATTGGGCTTGGTGTTTCACGATGCGCCAAATATTTTGCATTTTGGCAATCCCGGCGAAGGTGCGGTGTTGCGAGAAGGCATGTTCTTTACCATTGAGCCGATGGTCAATATAGGCCGCCCGGAAGTAAAAATTCTGTCCGATGGTTGGACCGCTGTGACGAAAGATCGCTCGCTTTCTGCGCAATTTGAGCACTCAATTGGTGTGACGGCTGATGGTTGCGAGATATTCACGACCTCTCCAACGGGCCGCAACAGGCCGCCTTATAATTAAAAACCTTTTTATTTAAAAAAGCACCTATGGCCATTTTGCGCCTATCGGCTATCAGGTTGCTTTTGGGGCGGTACTTGGCGTCCAGCTTCTTGCCTTTGGTTGGATTTGGGTGTCCAAGCGTATGTGGCCGGAAGTTTAATTTTGGCAGATGTCTTCTGAACTTTAAAATTGGGGCGCTACCTGATATACCCTCAACCGCAGATCATTTTTCCTTTATCAAAAAGAGCTCAGCTATGATTCCCAGATACAGCCGCCCGGAAATGACTTCTATTTGGGAGCCCGAAAATAAATTTCGAATTTGGTTTGAGATCGAAGCGCACGCTTGTGATGCGCAAGCAGCGTTGGGCGTGATCCCCAAAGAAGCGGCGAAAGCGGTATGGGACCGGGGTGCTTTCGAGGTTGATCGCATTGATGAGATCGAACGCGAAACAAAACATGACGTGATCGCCTTTTTGACAAATCTCGCCGAGCATGTCGGTGATGAGGCGCGCTTTGTCCACCAGGGGATGACGTCCTCCGATGTGTTGGATACCTGTTTGGCGGTTCAGCTGTCAGAAGCCTCTGATATTCTGTTGGCGGATTTGGATCGTTTGTTGGCAGCGCTCGAAAAGCGCGCTTTTGAATTTAAAATGACACCGACTATGGGACGCAGCCACGGCATTCACGCCGAGCCCATCACCTTCGGCCTCAAACTGGCGCTGTGGTGGGACGAGATGCGCCGAAACAGGGAGCGGGTGGCCCAGGCCAGGGCTGAAATCGCGGTGGGCCAGATCTCAGGGCCCGTCGGCACCCACGCCACCGTGCCCCCC
>CAJXJM010000191.1 GCA_913054205.1 uncultured Rhodospirillaceae bacterium | reverse complement strand
AACACTTTGCGCCGCTTCCCATTCGGTTTCCCGCAAATAGACGCTGTCTGAACGGGCCGAGCGCCGCCAATCAATGTGTTGGATCGAATCACCGCGTTCATAGTGGCGGAACTGCCAGAAGGTTTCACCTTGGCCAATACGCCGTCTGCCATGCACGCCTTGCGCAACCGTTGCAGCGACGCGCTCTGCCGCGACCATCAAAGGCGGCAGATTGGCGGCTAATAATTCCGCACGGTTGTGGAGCTCTGCGAGTGGCGTCGTCATGTCAGGTGTTCTTATCCAATCCGACTCGCTAATTTATCAATAACTTTTTCAAGTGTGACACCTTCTGCGCGGGCAGCAAAGTTCAACGCCATGCGATGGCGCAAGACCGGTTGGGCCAAAGTCAGCACGTCGTCAATTGAGGGGGCCAATCTTCCTTGAATGACAGCGCGCGCGCGAACTGCCAGCATCAGCGCCTGACTGGCGCGCGGACCTGGACCCCAGGCAACATGCTCTATCACCTCAGGTATATCGGAAGACGTTGGGCGACCGGAGCGCACCATTTCCAATATGGCGGCCATGACGCTGTCGCCAACCGGCACATGGCGGACAATCCTTTGAGCATGTTGCAACTCATCACCGCTCATAACCTGGACCGGTTTTTCTTCTTCAATGCCGGTCGTTGCTGTCAGAATTTCGCGTTCAGCCGCGAGCTGAGGGTAATCAATATTTACCTGCATCAAAAAACGGTCGAGCTGAGCTTCAGGCAGCGGGTAAGTGCCTTCTTGTTCGAGCGGGTTTTGTGTCGCCAATACATGGAAAGGTGTGGGCAATTCGTGGTAGTGACCGGCAATAGATACGCGCCGTTCTTGCATCGCCTGGAGAAGCGCCGATTGGGTGCGCGGGCTTGCCCGGTTGATCTCATCGGCCATCAATAATTGGCAAAACACCGGTCCTTGAATGAATCGGAAAGAGCGCTTGCCACCCTCACCTTCCTCGAGAACTTCGGAGCCCAAGATATCAGCCGGCATGAGATCAGGTGTAAACTGCACCCGCTTTTCATCCAACCCCAAGACGGTGCCGAGCGTTTCAACCAAGCGGGTCTTGCCCAGACCGGGCACACCGATGAGCAGAACGTGACCGCCTGACAGCAACGTGATAAGAGTTTCCTCAATAACCGGCTGTTGGCCAAAAATAATTCGGCCAACGGCATTACGCACATCGATTATTTTTTTACTGATGTCTTCAAGTTCATCGATAACATCATTAGTATTGGAGCCATCTGGAGCTACTGTTGGTTTGGCTGCGTCGGTCAATAGGTTTCTCCTTTAGTATTAATTCTCACTCGCGCGGTACGTCTAATGAATAAACAAAAATTAGATGCTTTAAATTCCCTTTCCAGCCTACCAAATTTAGCTGGTAATAATGAGTCTAATTCTCCCGGCGATTCGCCTGAAGGTCAAACCTTATGCGGTGATTTCGACATTCGGATCGACCGCGATGGTCTATGGTTTTACCATGGATCGCCCATTGGTCGCAAAGAACTCGTGAAACTGTTCTCCTCCGTACTAAATCGTGACAAAGATGGCAAATATTGGCTTATTACGCCGGCGGAAAAAGGTGAAATTGTCGTCGAAGATGTACCTTTTCAAGCCGTAGAGCTGACGGTAGAAGGCGAGCTGAAACACCAAAATTTAACCTTTCGCACCAATATTGACGAAATTGTGATGGCGGATGAAGCCCATCCGATCCGGATCGAGACCGATTCGCAAACCGGAGAACCCTCGCCCTATATTATGGTGCGGGACGGCTTGGAGGCTAGATTGACCCGCGCAGTGTTTTATCAAATGGTTGATCTGGGTGTTGAAATAGCGGCAGAAATAGCGCAAGGAGACACTAATTATCACGATAAATCATTTGGTGTATGGAGTGGTGGACAATTCTTTCAGATCGGCACATTAACGGATCAAGACTAACTCTGGATGATGTGGTTGCGCGCCTAGACGCCACTGCAAATGGCATTGGCCGTCGCTCCAACGAAGCAGCCGAACCCGCTGAAATCGAAGAGCAGAACCGCAATGAATGGGTGAAGGGCGATAAGCCTCTGAAAGCCGCCGCCGTCCTGGTGCCGCTTGTGGTGCGCGAAGACGGGCTCAACGTCTTGCTAACCAAGCGCACGGACCACCTTAAAAACCACGCCGGGCAGATCAGTTTTCCCGGCGGCCGCGTTGATGACACCGACCGCGACGCCCTTCATACAGCTTTGCGCGAAACCGAAGAAGAGCTCGGCCTTCCCGCCAAGCACATCAATATTATTGGCGAGTTAGACGAGTATATTGTCGGCACCGGCTATCTCGTCAATCCGATTATTGGTGTGATCGAGCCGCCGTTTGAGCTCAACCCTGAGGAAAACGAAGTCGCCGAAGTCTTCGAAGCCTCACTCGACTATCTGATCGCGCCCGAGAATATGGGAACCTACGCCCGTGATTACCAAGGGGCGACGCGGCATCATTTTGCCATCACCTGGGAAGAACATTTTATCTGGGGTGCGACCGCCGGCATGTTGCGCAATCTATCGCAACGGCTGTTATCGGAATAGAGGAGAAACGCGATGCGGATATTTCTTCATATCTTTCTGCCGCTGATTACACCACTGATCCTCTATTCAATCTGGGCTAATATTGATGCCAAACGAAAAGGCAAAGGCCTGCCTGATTGGGAGGAAGGCCAGTGGTTCTGGGTTCTGGTTGTGGGATTTGTACTAACCGCCGGCTCGTTGATTTACCTGACGACTTTGGGCGAAGACACCGAAAGAGAGTACCAATCTCCGCGTTTTGAAAACGGCCGCATTGTCCCCGGTCATTTTAAAGATAAATAAAATTGCGATGAGCCGGAAGAAATAGATATGATTGAAGACTTTCTCAATTTTATCGAAGGACCGACACGCTGGACCATCACCACCCTGGCGCTGATGGTGTTTTTGTTTCTCGTCGCCCGCCGCAAATCCTCACGCCGCAAATTGTTTGAGCCGACTGCCAAACCTTCCGACATCATCGTTAAATGGGGCAAGCAGGCTGGCGGCCAAATTCCGATTGAACCCTGGATGGACAACCCAGAGATCAATGCTGTCATGGAGGCGATCACCAAAAACGGTAAAGAAGCCCGCTTTATTGGCGGCTGCGTCCGCGATTCCATCTTAAAACGGCCGGTCAAAGATGTTGATATAGCGACCCAGGAGACACCTGATCAGGTCACGCAATTGCTCGAAGAGGCAGGTATAAAAGCTGTCCCCATCGGCATAGAACACGGCACGATTATGGCGGTAATCAATCACAAAAGCTTTGAGATCACCTCGCTTAGAAAAGATATTAAGACCGATGGTCGCCATGCGGTTGTCAAATTTACCGATGATTGGCGGCAAGATGCGGCCCGGCGCGATTTCACTTTCAACACGTTGAGCGCAACACCCGACGGCATGGTGTTTGACTATTTTAACGGCATCCAGGATCTCGCCGATCGGGTGATCCGATTTGTCGGCCGCGCGCCTGAGCGGATCGCGGAAGATCGCCTTAGAATTTTGCGCTACTTTCGCTTTATCGCCACCCTTGGCATGCGGGTTGAAAGCAAAACGGAGTTCCAAGCCTGTATTGATAAAGCGGGTGACCTAAAAGAGCTTTCTGCCGAACGCATTCGATCCGAGCTTTTCAAAATTCTCGCTTCCACGATGCATCTCGACGTCATTGCGTTGATGTATACCCACGGCATCCTCAAAGTTATCCTGCCCCACGTCACCAAACCTGAGCGGTTGCGTCAATTGGCCTGGCTGGAAACCGTCGCGATTAAGTTCGATATGATCGGCATTGATCCGATCCGCCGTCTGGCCGCCTTGGTTGAGACGGATGAGAACGGGGTGACGGATATAACGGATGCCTTGAAACTTTCGAAAGCCGAGCAAAAACGATTGGCCTCGATGGTCGCACCACAAATAGAAATCACCTGGGACATAAGCGACAACGATCTACGCGTGGCCTTTCATCAAGTGGGCGCCGAGACGGTCATCGATCTGGTACTGCTCAAATGGGCAGAGATGCTCGTCGCCTCACCAACCGGGCTCGGCGAGGAAAAACAAGGCTGGCTTCATATCATTGAAGAAGCGGACCGGGTTTTGGCAGAAGAGAAAATCAGTTTTCCACTCAAAGGCCAGGACGTGCTCAATCTCGGCATCGAACCCGGCCCGGAGGTTTCCCAATTGCTGGATCAAGTTGAGCAGTGGTGGATGCTGGAAGGTTGCCGCGCTGATCACGCATTGTGTTTTGATAAACTAAAAACGCTCCTCTAAAGATATATTATGTGTCCCCTCAGTCGCCGGGCGCTTACGCCGTAAGCTTGGCTACGCCGCATAAGCGACGACCCGCAGTCGCGGGCTTAGAGGATGTATTCCCTCTCCCCTGGAGGGAGAGTGTTAGGGTGAGGGGGAAACACCCAATTTAGCTGAATTTATTCTGCCCTTACCTCCAATATTGTCCCCTCAATCGCCGGGCGCTTATCCGACCACCGCGCCAGCGATCCCTTCGGCGCATTTATCAGTGATGAGGAAGCCGCATTGTGGGTGGCGGATGAAACGCGCGACAACGACCCCTTCGGCGCTTTCATAAGTGATGCCGATCTTGCATCATTTATGTCCAATGAAGATGAACATGCCGAGGAATTCTCGAGTGTCGGCTCCCTCGACGGGAACACATCAGGGCTCGGCACCTCGGCGACCGACACAGGATATTTAGGCGATGCGTTCCAGAGTTTTGCCGATGACATTGCAGGCATGTCTGTCGGTGAATTTGAAAGCGAGTGGAATTCAGGGGCAACACCTTCCTCAGCACCCTCTGGTTCCTCTACAGGATTTGGCATTTCGGATGGTATCGATCCGGGTGCGCTGATGGGCAGTTCCGCTACCGAAACTCTCTCTGATGCCGAGAAAGGCGCGGCCATCACCGCCGCGGTCGAGGCGCAAATGGCCGACGGTACGGCTGCGCGCGCCGAGCAAGCGATTGGCGGTGCGATCAATATTGATGCAGGATATCCCAGCGCTGATCCGGCAAGTGCCGCGATGACAGCTTACGGCACCTCAATCGATCCCTGGGGCGGACCAAATTCAACAAGCGATACAACAAGCGCTGTCCCAACCGGCACCTCCGGCGCCAGTCTCAGCGGCATGAGCACCAGTGGCATGGGTATGGGCATGGCGGCCATGGACGACGAAGCCGCAGACCTCAGCTCGGCCATCTTCGGTGCACACAATGAAATGTTTGGAAACTCTTTAAGAGAACAAAACGACAACATTGGCGGTAATTTACTTGGCAGCGAGACCAATACATATACAGGCAAAACCGTTAGTTCGGTAAGGGCGACAACATCGACATGGGCGACGAAACAGGAGGAGCCGGAGATGAATGCTTCACCGGCGACACGCCGATCCTGATGGCGGATCGCACGGAAATGCCGATCGATTATGTTCAGGCGGGCGACAAAATTGCCTCCTTTTCGGGGCTCGGCCAACTCGTCCCGCAGACCGTA
>CAJXJM010000190.1 GCA_913054205.1 uncultured Rhodospirillaceae bacterium | reverse complement strand
CGAACATTGGACAGAATTCTACACAGCTTATGGCGTCGCCCTGCAAAAACGTTTTTTCAATTATTTTCTCCACGGCAAAGACAATGGCTGGGCAGATCATCCCAAGGTTCAATTGCAGGTCAGACATCCTGACCGGTTTGAGGAACGCCTGGAAGATGACTGGCCGATCCCCCGCACTGAATGGACGAAGTTTTATCTTGATGGCAATACAAAATCTTTAAGCACAAAGTCACACACAAGCTCACAGGAAATCAGTTTTGAAGCGCTTGGCGATGGTCTGACGTTTCTTTCTCAGCCGCTAGACAAACCAACGGAAATCACCGGTCCTTCTGCATTGAAAATTTCTGTGTCCTCAACGACCGAAGATGCCGATATCTTTGCCGTGTTGCAGATTTTTGACCCGGGCGGCAAAGAAGTCGTTTTCCAAGGCGCGATCGACCCGCATACGCCGATTGGTCAGGGCTGGCTCCGCGCATCCCACCGAAAATTAGATGCCGCGCTCTCTCTGCCGCATCGCCCTTATCATACACATGATGAACTTTGGCCCTTGGCACCCGGTGCGCCCGTAGAGCTGGATATCGAGATCTGGCCAACTTCAATTGTCGCCCCGGCGGGCTACCAGATCGGACTTTCAATACGCGGCAAAGATTATGAGTATGACGGCGAAAGCGGCGGCCGTCTGTCAAATTTTAAAAACGAACTAAAAGGCTGTGGCCCTTTCCTGCACAACGACCCGCGCGATCGGCCGAAAGACATATTTGGCGGCACCACGACCCTACATTTTAACTCCGAACAACCCGCTTATATCCTATTGCCGATCATTCCGGCTTGATTAGCCAACCGGGAGATCAATTGTTAGTTTTCATATAAAGTACAGTAAGTGGGATATATCCCCACAGTAAACTTTGAGAGTTCTGCTAATATTCCCCGGAAATATTGACGATTATATCTGTATAGTGGGTTTTATCCCATTATAAGTTTGACTAAAAAAATGGGATTTTTATTGACTAAAAATCCAGTTCACCTAGAATTTCTGCCAAGACTTACAAAGAGTGTTGGGAAACTGCTATGGACGAGCAAACCAAACTTATTTTGGAAATTGAAAATCACTGCCGGGAAACCGGTTGGGCCGAAAGTACATTTGGTCGGCGGGTGGTCAATGATGGCAAATTCGTTGGCCGGTTACGCGATGGCAAGGGAGTGACAACCTCGACTGTTGCGAAGGTGCGGGCTTACATTGAAGAAACGGGTAAATCCTCATCCGCAGAAGATTCGCCAAGTGAAGCTGGTCCGTCATCCAGAAAAACTAAAAACAAAAAGTCAGATGCCAAGCAAAAGAAACAAGTAGAGCTGAAAAAAACCGCTTTTCGATTTTATGACAATCGTCAGAAATACCTCATGTTCGTAAATACCTGCAGCGAAAAATGGGTTGTTGCAGAACGCGCAGGCATGGAGCTTGCTCACATACATCCTCAACCACCGGCTCTCCGTCTATTCGATGCAGGAATGGGCGACGGCACTGTCTTAACCGGCGTGATGCGGGAAATGCATCGCCGTTTTCGAACCTTGCCATTTTACATCGTTGGTAAAGAGATCAGTCTGGAGGATGTGCGCCTCAGCCTTGAAAAAATGTCAGACCGGTTTCACGAACACCCCGCGACAGTCCTGGTCGTCACCAATTTGTATTACACCGAGGCTCCCTGGTTAACGCCCCGATCCATGCAGGCAGCGGCGACCTTGAATTGGATGGATGTTCCTCTGGCCGGCGATTCCGCCCATGAGTTCCACGAACAGATTAAAGACCTGCAACCTGCGTTGTCAGATGGCTGGCAGGTACGGGCGAGCGAGAAAACCGGCAATCCGCTTTATGTGCGGCCATCGGTATTGGTGCTATACCGCGAAGACCATAAATTCTTGCTCGATCAGGTTATCCCGAGACCCGGTCAAAACCGTGCCGACTATGACCTGGTATTGGCCTCGCAGCCATATCGCGCCCGCATGCCCGTCGATTTTAAAGTCAAAAAAGTTATTGCGCCCTTGGCCAGAGCGTTAGCGCCCGGCGGCAGGTTGCTTGGCGTTCATTCCGCTGGCGGCGATCCCGGGCTGGAAATTATCCGGCGCGTTTGGCCGGAAGAAAATCCCTTCATCACAAATCGCCACGAACTACTCAAATCGCTTAAAAAAGAACTTGGCAAAACGCACCGCGATTTGAACTATAATACCTATGCGGATAAGCGTGCACTATTTCGCTATGACATGCATACTTTGCCGAGTGAGATCGGCAATGAAAGCATTGGCACCTCTACTTTGCTCGCGGCCTGGAACGCGGCAACCTATGTTGCTCAAATTGAAGATGAACGACTGGAAGACGTCATGATGGACCACGCTTATCTCGATGCCACCCGTGATGTCCTCAACGAATATAACGGCCTGTGGTTTAACGATGAATCATTTGTTGTTTCCAGACGCCGAGGATAGATAAAAAATGACTGATTATTCTCCGCCTGTCCAAAGCCCGCTTGTGTTAAAGCTGCTGAACGGTGAAACGACATTTACCGTCGAAATTTCGCCCCCGATCGCCGGATCGAAAAAATCATTGCTCGATCAAGCTGAATCTTTAAAACCCTATATCGATGCCATCAATGTTACAGATAATGCAGGTGCCAGCGTCGCGATGTCGAATATGGCGGCAAGCGCTCTCCTCATCGCAAATGGTCATGAAGTCATTTTGCAATTGAATTGCCGAGATCAAAATAGAATTGGCCTCATGAGTGATTTGCTTGGCGCAGCGGCACTTGGCATCAACAACATTATTGCGGTTCGGGGTGACGATCCAGAGGCTGGCGATCATCCGCATGCCAAGCCAGTGTTCGATCTTAAAAGCCATGAACTCATCCGAACCGCTTTTGAGATGACCACCAATGGCATTGTTCCGGCGCATACGATGAAGATTGCGCCAAGCGGCGTTCAATCAAACACCAAATCGATTGATGAACCGCCGCATTTCTTCATCGGCGCTATTGATGTGCCATCGCTTGCCGGCAATGAAGTTTGGGCGAGCAGGCTTCATAAGAAAGTTGCCTCCGGCATTCGATTTATCCAAACCCAATCCTGTTATGATGTGGAATTTGTGCGGCGCTATTTGGAAATTCTGGAAGACGAGGGCCTGGCCGAAAATTTATTCATAACGGTCAGCAATTCGCCCTTAGTCTCCGCTCAATCGGCCATTTGGGTAAAGGAAAATATCTGGGGAGCCGATATTCCAGATGAGGTAATTGCCCGCATTAGAGAGGCAAAAGACCCCGTCGAGGAAGGAATTCGAATTTGCACAGAACAGGTCAAAGAGCTTGTAGAGATGCCGGGCGTCGCAGGCATTAATTTGATTGAGCGCCAAAACGCCGAAAGTATTTCGGCTGTGCTTCAGGAAATTGGTGCTGAAAATGGCTAGCGCTGATACAGCCATAATCGCCCCGGTGGGACGGCTTCGCAGTTGGTCTGTGCGTCACGCGCGATTTTGGGAAATCATGTATCAAATGTTTCTCCCTCTGCTGCGTTTTGCGAGGCCTATTATTACCCTATTTCCAGACGCGTTTATTCGCCCGCTGACAACCGCCGTCGAGCGCTCTTTAAAAGCAACTTTTTTTGATTGCAACATGTGCGGTGATTGTGTGTTGAGCTCCACCGGCATGTCTTGTCCGATGAATTGCCCAAAAAGCATTCGCAATGGACCTTGCGGCGGCGTACGAGAGAACGGCAATTGCGAAGTTGAACCTGATATGAGATGCGTCTGGTTAGATGCTTGGTCGGGCGCTGCAAAAATGCAAAATGCCGCCAAGAACGGATGGCAGATCAACACTCTCCAAACTCCGTTGGATCGCTCACTCGACGGGCAATCGTCCTGGCTCACAGTCATGAACGAAAACGCTCATGATACCGCAGCTACGCAAAAAGTTGTTTCGCCCTCTAAACCCAGCACCAGCCCGCTATTCAAAAAATTGAACGAGCAATCTGTCACCCTTACCGCAGAGTACAATCCGCCTGACACCACCGACCCCAGCAAAATTCTGGCTGGCGCGCAAAGCCTTTTGGAAGTTTGCGATGCCGTCAATGTCGTCGATGGCGCAGGCGGCAACACGCATATCTCAAGCCTCAGCGTTTGCACTTTACTGGCCCAAGCCGGACATGATCCGGTGATGCAAATCTCGTGTCGCGACAAAAATCGCATCGCCATTCAAGGAGAGGCTCTTGGCGCCGCGGCGCTCGGCATTAAAAATATCCTCTGCCTGACAGGTGATGGCATTAACGCTGGCGATCAGCCTGGCGCAAAACCGGTGTTTGATCTGGACTGTTCGACATTGCTGGGCACCCTGAAGACGATGCGCGATGAAGGACAATTTACCACCGGCAAGCCAATCGACACGCCGCCGGATTTTTATCTGGGCGCGACAGCCAATCCATCGGCCATAGAACCTGAAATTGAAGTTGAACGCATAGCCAAAAAAATTGAAGCTGGCGCTCAGTTTATTCAAACACAATTTTGTTTTGACCCAGAGGTATTCCAGTTATTTTTTGACCGATATACAGCACGCGGCTTGCACGAGCAGGCCAAATTCCTGGTTGGTGTCGGCCCGCTCAGTTCAGCCAAAGCCGGGCTTTGGATGCGCAACAACATTGCCGGCATTCGCATTCCCGATAGCCTCCTCGAGCGACTGGAAAAAGCCCATGACCAAAAAGCCGAAGGTATTTCGATCTGCGTTGAACTTATTGAAGCCTATTTGAAAATGGACGGCATCGCCGGCCTCCATATCATGGCCTTTCAACAGCCAGACAAAGTCACCGAGATCGTCCGCCGGGCTGGCCTTAGAACTTAAAAACTATTTTCCTTTGGAGCCCAGGAACACGCCGCAAAGTATCAGCGGCAGGCCAATCGCGTGGAAAAATTGAAAGCGCTCGCCCAAAAGTAAAATTGCCAGCACAGAGCCAATGATGGGCAGCATATAGGACACCTGCCCGGCCTTGTTCGGCCCGCCAACTTCAACCGCCCGGTTATAACAATGATAGGCGATAATGGACGAGATAAGCGCGAGGTAGAGCACACTGCCGACGGTTTCGATGCGAAACGGTGTTGGACGAACGTATATTGTCTCCCAGATGTAAGGCGGCAAAAGCATCATCAAACCCAGAACCGAGGTAATCGCCAGAAAACTCGTCGGATGCATTTTGGGGCGTTTGCGCAGCAACACCGTGTATAACGCCCAAGATAGCGTCGCCGCCAAAACCCAAAGGTCGCCGGTATTAAATTCAAAATTAATCAAGCGCGCCGGATCGCCTCGCATCACAATCACGCTGGTTCCGAGGAACGCCATCACAAATCCAAAGCTTTGAATTAGATTGATGCCTTCTCTAAAAAACAAGATCGACAACAATACAATGATAACCGGCCGAGAGGTGTTGATTAGAAAAGAGTTGATCGCCGTCGTCGTCAATAATGCTTCATAAATGAATGTGTTGTAGATGGTGATACTGAGCGCTGAAAGGATCAAAATAATAAGCCAATTATTTTTAAGTGCTGGCAAA
>CAJXJM010000189.1 GCA_913054205.1 uncultured Rhodospirillaceae bacterium | reverse complement strand
TATTAATGTTTAGCGGAATCACCTTGCCAATCGGATCACCCGGTATCATTTCGCCCATTGCCAAGATCAACGTTGCCAGGGCTAAAGCGCCAGTCACCCTGAAACGACGCCTCATGTCATCAAGTTCAGGATTTTCGGTTTCTAAAATGGCGGCGATGGGATCTTTTGGCTCCAGCGCCATACCGCAGATCGGACAAGCACCCGGGCCAAGCTGTTCTATTTCTGGGTCCATCGGGCAGGTGTAAATCGCCTCGGGATCACCTGCGTCTTGTTCACTAGGATTGAGATATTTCTCCGGATCGACCACAAATTTGGTACGGCAACCAGAGGAACAGAAATGATAGGTTTCCTGTTGATATTCATAGGCACTATCGGCTTTTTTGATAATATCGACAGTCATGCCGCAAACTGGGTCTAATACTGGCTTTTCAGATAACTCATTCATTCATTTACGCTCTATTTGTTGTCTAACCTTCTAGTAACATAGAAGCATAGGTATACACCTTCCAGTCTCTGGAAGGTCAAACAGTAATTTTGTCAACGTTGATTTGCTTGACGTTTTTCGTCTCTGCTTGCATTGTGCGCCAAAATTAGCAGTTGGATTCAGGCATTTACTGATTTTTGATATGTTCTTATTGATCGATAATTACGACAGCTTCACCTACAATCTTTGGCACTATTTAAGCGAAATCGGTGTCGAAGTTGAAGTGCGTCGCAACGATGCACTTTCAGCAGATGATGCGCTGGCATTGAATCCAGAGGCGATTATCATTTCGCCAGGCCCCTGCGATCCTGATAAAGCCGGCATTTGCCTGGAATTGGTCGAAAAAGCTGCCGGCAAAATGCCAATTTTTGGTGTCTGTCTTGGTTATCAGACGATCGGACAGGTTTTTGGAGCGAAAGTTGTACGCTCCCCGCTCCCCATGCACGGTAAATTAAGCAAAATTAGCCACGTTGGCACCGGGATATTCGTTGATCTGCCCGAGAATTTTGAAGCGACGCGTTATCATTCTCTAATGTTAGAGCCTAATAACTGGCCTGAAGATATTGAAATTACTGCAAAAACTGAAGACGGCGTTATAATGGCGATTGCGCATAAAGAACATGCTATATCGGGCGTTCAGTTTCATCCGGAAAGTATAGCTTCGGAACATGGCCACCGCTTGCTACAAAACTTTGTAAATCAGGTTCATTAACAAATACGCAGGAATACGCACAGAATTTTGGAAAAATCTATAAATGAGTGACGAAAAAGCAGACATGAAATCCTTCATCGCCAAGGTGGCCGATGGCAGTTCGCTTAATGAAGCGGATGCGCAGGTGGCCTTTGATATTATTATGTCCGGCGATGCAACTCCGTCCCAGATCGGAGGCTTTCTGATGTCGCTCCGGGTTCGGGGCGAAACGGTTGATGAAATCACCGGTGCTGCCAAGGCAATGCGCGCAAAAGCGGTTTATGTTGAGGCACCTGAAAACGCCATTGATGTTGTCGGCACGGGCGGCGATGGTTCCGGCACCTATAATATCTCAACCGGCGCTGCAATTGTGGTTGCCGCTTGCGGCGTGCCAGTCGCCAAACATGGAAACCGGGCGCTCTCCTCCAAATCTGGCGCAGCTGACACGTTGGCGGCCTTGGGCGTGAACAATGACGCGGATTTCGAACTTGTAAAAAAATCAATTTGGGAAGCCGGCATCGGCTTCCTCATGGCCCCTCGCCACCACAGCGCCATGCGCCATGTCGCAGGCCCGCGCGTAGAATTAGCAACGCGAACAGTTTTTAATCTGCTTGGCCCAATCTGCAATCCGTCAGGTGTTAAACGCCAGCTTACCGGTGTGTATGCTAAAGAATGGGTTGAACCGATCGCTCAAACCCTCGGCCAATTAGGAAGTGAACGGGCTTGGGTCATGCATGGCTCTGACGGCACCGATGAACTAACAACGACGGGCCCCTCTTTTGTTTCAGAACTTAAAGACGGCAAGGTCACGAACTTTGAAGTCGGCCCGGAAGATGCCGGTTTGCCAATTGCTAACTTTGAAGATCTTAAAGGCGGCGACGCAGCCTACAATGCAGGTGCGATCCATGTCATGCTCGATGGAGAGCCGTCAGCCTACCGAGATGTTGTTTGTTTTAATGCGGCAGCAGCTCTACTTGTTGCCGATAAAGTTGGTAATTTGAAAGAGGGTGTAGAACTCGCAGTTGAAGCCATCGATGCCGGCAAAGCCAAAAACACTCTCGCCAAACTCGTTGAGATCACGAATTCCGGTGAAGATGGAGAAAACGCTTGAGCGATGTCCTTGTCGAAATTTGCGGCAAAAAACGCGATCACATCCAAAAGCAAAAAAACGCTGTTTCGGAAGCCTCTTTGCTGGCCACAGCTCAGCAAAATGTAGCGCCGCGCGGATTTATCACAGCTCTTATAAACGCCCGCAATTCCGGTGATTTTGGTCTCATTGCTGAAATAAAAAAGGCATCCCCCTCGAAAGGTCTCATCCGCAAGGACTTTGATCCAGCGAGCCTCGCAAAAGCCTATAAGAATGGCGGCGCAACCTGCATCTCGGTCCTAACCGATAAGCCCTATTTTCAAGGTGCCGATGCCTTTCTCGAGCAAGCCCGGGCTGCCGTTGACCTGCCTGCCATTCGCAAAGATTTTATGCTCGATCCCTATCAAATTGTTGAGGCCCGCGCGATTGGAGCCGATTGCATCTTGTTGATCATGGCCTGCCTCGACGACAGCGAAGCGGCTGATCTCAAAGCCGCCGCGGATGATCTCGGCATGGATTCTTTGATCGAAGTTCATAACGCCGAAGAAATGGAGCGCGCCTTGAAGCTCTCTCCTTCCCTGCTCGGCCTCAACAATAGAAACCTGAAAACACTTGAGGTAGATTTGGCGACAACCGAAGCGCTTGTCCCGATGGCCGGCGAAGATGCTTTAATTGTCAGCGAGTCTGGCCTCTATACAAATGCTGACCTCCAACGCATGAGCAATGCCGGAGTTGGCTGCTTTTTGGTCGGCGAATCCTTAATGCGCGAACAGGATGTCGAAGCCGCGACTCGGCGTTTACTCGGTAAAGAACCCCTCTTAAAGTCAGCGAGCGCCTAATCATGAATGACCTCACTCACATAGATGCAAACGGCAACGCGATCATGGTCGATGTTTCAGACAAAGACTCAACCGATCGTACCGCAACGGCAAAGGGATCGGTTTTCATGGAGCCGGCGACGTTGAAACTCATCAGCGATAAAGGCGTTAAAAAAGGTGATGTCCTGTCGATCGCCCAACTCGCGGGAATCATGGGAGCGAAACGCACACCCGATTTAATTCCACTGTGTCACCCATTGAGCCTGACCTCGGTGAAAGTTGAATTGACCTGTGATGCACCAAGAAATGCTGTCGATATCACGGCGACCTGCAAATTAACCGGCCAGACCGGCGTTGAAATGGAAGCACTGACCGCTGTCTCTATCGCCGCGCTCACTGTCTACGACATGTGCAAGGCTGTTGATCGTGCCATGCGTATCAGTGACATTCAGTTAATCCACAAGGCTGGCGGTAAATCCGGCGAGTACATTAGAAATCCTGGGGAAGAATAATGCCGGAATATAGTGAAGGCATGATCGCCGTAGATGTTGCGCTCGAAAACGTACTTGCGGGCGTCACAAAATTGGGCAGCGAAGATATCAGTGTCGGAGAGGCACAAGGTCGGATTTTAGCAGCTGACGTGGCTTCGCGGCTAACTCAACCGCCGGTTGATGTCTCCGCGATGGATGGCTACGCCGTCCGCGCTGAAGATGTTGCATCGGTTCCCGTCACTCTTACTCAGATTGGTGAATCGGCCGCCGGAAGCGGCTTTGCTGGAGAAATTAAGGCCGGACAGACAGCCCGAATATTCACCGGTGCTCCCGTGCCAGACGGTGCTGACGCTATTGTCATTCAAGAAGATACGGACAGCGATGGCGACCAAATCACGATGAAAGAGGCTGCGCCGATAGGTAAATACATCCGCCCTGCCGGGCTCGATTTCAAAGCTGGCAATGTCTTGGTGACCGCGGGTTCAAAGCTAAATTCCCGCAATATAGCGCTTATTGCAGGCATGAACGTGCCGTGGATCAAAGTGATTCGCCAGCCTAGGGTCGCTATACTTTCAACGGGTGATGAACTGGTCTTGCCAGGCGATCCTATAGGACCCGATCAAATCATCAGTTCCAACAGCATTGGACTGGCGGCCTTCGTCAAATCCAATGGCGGTGTGCCGATAAATCTTGGAATTGCCAAAGACGATCCGGAGTCGCTCCGCGCGGTTCTATCCAGCCTTACCGGTGCCGATATGTTGGTGACAATTGGCGGTGCATCGGTCGGCGATTATGATCTGGTTAAATCCGTGCTCGGTGAAGAAGGCCTCGACATCACTTTCAGCCGTGTTGCCATGCGGCCCGGAAAACCGCTAATTTTTGGCAAAATAAATGGCATTCCGATGCTGGGTTTACCGGGCAATCCGGTATCTGCGGGCGTTACGGCAGCGCTTTTCCTACGACCTGCAATCAACAAGATGCTTGGAACTTCAGCAACCTCACATGTCACGGAAACGGCAGTACTTGGTCGCGATTTGGATGAGAATGACAAACGCCAGGATTACCTACGCTCAACGCTCACCATTGGTGACGATGGCGCACTAACGGCAACGCCTTTTGACCGCCAGGACAGTTCAATGCTTGCCCGATTCGCTGAAGCCGAATGTTTAGTCGTGCGTGCACCCTTCGCACCAGCGATTTCTAAAGGCGAACGGATCGAAATCATCAAATTGGACGCCTGAGTACGGTAATATTACCACAATCGGTTAAAAATCTGCCTTTTTTACAATTTTCCCTCTTGACCGCAAATGAGAACCAAACTAGAACATGTGTAAACGTTTTGGTTTTGTTCTATATTTAGTGGGTGTTACAACCTTGGCGGCTAGATTGTGATTTTAGCCTTAAAATATGCCTTCTAAATCTAGAGTTGAATTGGACGTAATATAAATTAACGATGAATTGGGGATTAAGCATATGCTGACAAAAAAACAATATGAATTGCTCATGTTTATTGATCGTAGTTTGCAAGAATCCGGTGTCTCTCCCTCCTTCGATGAAATGAAAGATGCTCTTGATTTAAAATCAAAATCGGGAATTCATCGCCTAATTACGGGTCTTGAGGAGCGTGGTTTTATTCGCCGGCTTCCCCATAGAGCACGCGCTTTAGAAGTCCTAAAACTTCCTGAAAATGTAGATGAAAAATCAACCAGTTACGCACCGAACGTTATCAAAGGTGACTTTGGCAGTTCACCAATCGCCGCAAATGATTCCGCCGAGCTTCCGTTATTGGGCAAAATTGCCGCTGGTACGCCGATAGCCGCCATCAGCGACCCCACAAGCTTCATCGGCGTGCCGCCTGATATGCTTGGCAGGGGTGAGCGCTATGCTCTTGAAATTGAAGGAGATTCGATGATAGATGCCGGCATTCATGACGGTGATACTGTGATCATTGAAAAATGTGATAACGCAGAAAACGGTACTATTGTGGTCGCACTGGTTGATGATGATGAAGCTACA
>CAJXJM010000188.1 GCA_913054205.1 uncultured Rhodospirillaceae bacterium | reverse complement strand
CGCCTTATGCGCATCCGGCCCATACCGCTCTGCCGATCCCCTTTAAACTCAAGGGTATGGATGTGATGCTGCTGGCTGATGAAGACGTTGCCAAAAAAGAACATGCCGGACCGGCTTTTATTTGGCTCTACGACATTGGCGATAAAGCTAATCCGCGCGCTTTCGCCAGTTTCCAGCTAGACCATTTGGACAGCGGTATCCCGGCGCCGAACATGACCGGTTGCCACCAGCCAGTGGAGGTCGTGCGCTCGACGGAAATTCCCGTAGCCTGGTTCGAGCAAGGGCTCCGCATCATGGACATCGCCAACCCGCACGCGCCGAAAGAAGTTGCCCATTATGTACCGGATGCGCCAAAGGGTGCAGAACGTCCGCTATCGAACGACGTCTTTCAGGACGATGATGGTCTGATCTATCTCATTGACCGAGATTGGGGCCTTCATATTTTGGAGCGCAGTTAAAAGGAAACGCAGAAACAGAAACTCTATTTCGGCCAAGATTTGCAAATGCTTGGTCTTCAGTTACATCCAGTTGAATGCCAAATCTTTTCTAAATCTCCGGTCCCGTTTCAAATGCCATTCGCGGCTCATGGCTGCACCGCGGTTGAGATATTTTTCGACATATAACAATTGCCATTCGCGGCCGCGCGTAGATTTGGCGCCAGCACCTGAATTGTGTTTAGCAAGGCGCGCGGCGATATCCGTGCTCCAGCCGACATAACTCCTAAAATCCTGAGTATTGATAGTGCCCAATACATATACAAAACATGGATTTGGTATCACTGATCCTCCACCAGAGGTTAATCATTTGCCGCAAATTTTTGCATTACGCCAATTTTGACGAAAAATTGTTAAATAAAGCTCAAAGTTTATAAAACTCTTAGCTGGCAGACCTTTAAATTTCTTGAAAAATTCTTATCTACAAATACTACGCAATTACCATTCGCATTGGCAAAATCATCGAGATGTGTAAGCACGGTTAAATGATAAAAGAAGCAAACCTGGAAGACGTCCTTGAACAGTTACGTCTCGAATTTATCGAGAACAGTCATGAGAAGCTCGACATGATTGATGATTTGATTGGCCGTTTGCTGGACGAGGAAGGGGATGCATGGCGAGAAACCTACATTGAATTTCAACGCCAAATTCATACGATCAAAGGCACCGCCGGCAGCTACGGCTTTCAAATCGTCACTGAAATTGCGCACAGTCTTGAAGATTATATTGAAACATCTAACAGTTTAGGGGCTGATCAACTCAGCGATATTCAGCTCTATGCTGATCATATGCGGTGGATTTTTGAAGCTGGAAAAAACCCATCAGAATCAACAACAGCGGAAATTCTACGAAAATTACCAAGTCCTAACAAATCGGTTTTTTCCTCGCAGGAAATTCGCCACATTCCTGTTGTTCTGGTGATGCCTTATAACATCCAACGTAAAATAATTGCCAATGAACTGGCCTCATGCGGATTTCGTGTGTACATCGCCGATACCAGCATTCGGGCCATTGAATTGGCGTTGACACACAAACCCAACATCGTTTTCTCAAACTACGATCTCAGTGACATTAATGGCGTTGAATTGGCATTGATTTTCCGCTCTATCGAGGCCACAAAATCCATCAATATGGCGGTTTTATCCAGCCAGGCTGCAAAAAGCCAAAGATTTGTTAATCTTCCGAAGGATGTAAGACTTATCCGCAAAGGAGAAGAATTTAGCGAGGATCTTGCTGAATGTCTTTTGGATTGGCAGGTATTCATCAAAGAAGCGAGACGTTCGCAAGATAAACATGAGCGCTCTCATCTCCGCGTTTCTTTCGATGGCATGGTAACCATTCGAAAAAATGGCCAAGAGTATCTTGGTAAAACAATTGATATTTCGGCGGGTGGCCTTTCGATTAAATTTGGATCCCTCGACAGAGTGGATAACTTCCCTTTTGAGCGGGGAGATCAGGTTACACTCGATGTAGAAGAACTAAGCGCCGTGTCGGGCAGTATTATCCGGGTCCAAAATGATAGTGTAATCGTTCGATTTGATCTTAATCAGCAATTGGAGGATCGATTGCTGGCAGAAATTATGTTAGCCAAGAACGAAATTAATGACACTATCACCGTCGACTGGCACGACAATTAAAAAATCTTTTTTCAAATACTTCACAACCTTTTTACAGACACCTAACGCAGCTGTGACCACCACGAGATATATTCTCGGTCCATAGTGCCAGTATATTTATTGGAGAATTTCAACCGAGGATTTTATGATCGGCTTTCAGTTTCGTCCATTTTTCAAATATGGCATAATTTTGGTTTTAGGCGCGGTCGGGATTGCTTTATTCGTCGTCCAGACCGCCGAAACCAAAGGCCCTAAACTTGCAGGTCCCATGCAAGTCTTTCAATTGGCTCCAAGCGCAAAACCTCGTCCGACAACCACCTGGAAAGATGGTAACGGCAAAGCCATCAGTCTGGCCAAATTTAAAGACAAAGTCGTCTTAGTGAATTTTTGGGCAACGTGGTGCCCGCCTTGCATTCGTGAACTCCCCTCGATTGATCGCTTACAGGCGAGCTTGGGAGGCGATAATTTCACTGTTGTGGCTGTCAGTATAGACCGTGGCGGAAAACCTGTTGCGATGCTCTTGGTCAAACGTCTCAAAATAAAACACCTGACCTTGTATCTTGATAAGGAAAGTAAAACCGCTCGGGATTTAGGCGTTCGATCCATGCCAACAACATTTATATTCGACCGTATGGGCCGTGAGGTAGGTAAACTTGAAGGCGGTGCTGAATGGGACGACAAAGATGCAGTGGCGCTGGTAAAATTTTTTATCGACAACCCAAATTACGCCGACAAATTACCGCGCAAAAAATAACATTTTTTAATCCGGAAAATCAGCCGGCAGATGCGGGTTCGATACCTAGAATTTCTTCGATTGTATTACGCAATGTTTCCATCCGCACAGGTTTGTAGAGAAGATGAAGATCTAATTCTTCCGCATCACCCATGGTTTTTTTGAAATATCACCGGTAAATAATATTGCCGGAATTTCGGCTTCATAAGACTGACGCAAATCATCAACAATTTGTGCCCCGGTTAATTCACCCGGCAATCGATAGTCAGCAATGATGACGTCCGGCGGGCCCGGTACGCACCGGCTTGCCATCAATATGCACCGTGCATGCCCCGCAAAGACCAGCACTGCAGCCGAATTTTGTTCCTGTAAGTTTGATATGCTCACGGATGACCCAGAGCAATGGCGTATCCGGTGCCGTATCGCCGCCGCCGCTTGACAGACGAGTATATATTTCGTTTAAAGCCAGGATAATAATTAGAAAATAAATCGGACCATAGGGCCGGACGACTTCGCGTATATACCTAAACTTTGTCGCCTATACCCAAATAAGCCGGTAAATCGCCTTGACGCTGTGGTACAAAGCTTACAGGCAATCAAAAACCAGCATGGTGTCTTTAGGGATTTCCTAAAAGACATTGTAATGGGGGAAAACTACTTTTTATGATCACAATAAAAGCATTACCTTTCGCGGGGAATTATGGCGGATAATCAATCGACCAAACCGCCTCTATTAGAGGTCAATAACCTCTACACTCATTTTGATACACCAAGAGGCATCGCCCACGCGGTAGACGGCGTATCGTTTACGTTGGAGCGTGGCCGCACGCTCGGTATTGTCGGCGAATCGGGATCCGGCAAAAGTGTCCTATCACGCACGATTATTGATATCTTGGCTAAAGATGGCTCTGTTCTTTACGACGGGGAAATCCTTTTCGAAGGCCGTGATCTTCGAAGTTTACCCGAAAAGGAAATGCGCGAAATCCGCGGCCGGGAAATTGCGATGGTGTTCCAGGACCCGATGTCATCGCTCAATCCAGTCAAAAAAATCGGCAAGCAGATCACCGAAGTTTTGACCAAACGCCTTGGCATGACCAAAAAGGCCGCCAATTTACGTGCGGCGGAACTCATCGATTCCGTCGGCATTCCGGATGCTGAACAGCAGCTCGGTCGATTTCCAATGCATTTGTCCGGCGGTATGCGCCAGCGCGTGGCAATCGCGATCGCCATGGCCTGCGAGCCAAAACTTCTGATCGCTGATGAGCCAACGACCGCGCTCGACGTTACCATTCAGGCGCAGATTTTGGATCTCTTGCGCGAGCAACAGCGCGAGCGGAACATGTCGGTGATCTTGATCACCCACAATCTCGGCATTGTGTCGGGCTATACCGATGATGTCGCGGTTATGTATGCCGGCCAAATTGTTGAGCGCTGCGCAACAGATGAACTCGTGAGCCATCCCCGCATGCCTTATACTGAAGCGTTGCTGAATGCAGCGCCGGTGCTGGCCGATCCGCCTCACACAAGATTAAATGCTATACCAGGGCTTCCACCAAATCTTCTCAATGTACCGGATGGCTGCCGTTTTAATGCCCGCTGCCCCTATGTTCAAGAGAATTGTAAAACCGAAATGCCGACGCTGACAGCCGATGCAAATTCAGATCATTCCTTTGCTTGCTGGCATCCCCTCCAAAATGAAATGGCAAATGGGGGTGCCTCAGCATGACCGATAATACACTTCTAGAAGTTGAAGACATCACCGTCGAATATGTCACCCAAGGCCACCGCTTTGCCGCTATTTCCGGCGTTACGCTGGACATTGCGGAAGGAGAAACCGTTGGTTTGGTGGGCGAGTCTGGTTGTGGTAAATCGACAACCGCCCGCGCCATTATTCAACTGCCAACACCGACCGCCGGCAAGGTAAGGTTTGAAGGCCAGGAATTGACCGAGTTATCGCATGCCGAGATGCGACCTATTCGCCAACGCCTGCAAATCATATTTCAAGATCCGGTATCGTCTTTGAATCCACGCCGCCGCGTGAAAGATATTATCGCCGAGCCACTGATTATTTCGGGTATGAAGGACAAAGCTGAAATCGATCGCAAAGTGCGCGAAGTACTCAATGCTGTGGGTATGGACCCGGACATCACAATGGATCGCCGCCCTCACCAATTTTCCGGCGGCCAATGCCAGCGTATCTGTATCGCCCGGGCGTTAATCATGGAGCCAAAGCTGATTGTCTGCGACGAGCCAGTCTCCGCGCTTGATGTTTCCGTGCAAGCGCAAATTTTAAACCTGCTCGAAGACATGAAAGAGCGCTACGGTTTGACACTGCTATTTATCAGTCACGATTTGGCGGTGGTTAAAAATATCAGTGATCGCGTCGCCGTGATGTATCTCGGCAAGTTCTGTGAATTGGCAGATTCGGCGCGCATTTATGAAGCACCAGCGCATCCTTATACCGCTGGTCTGATGGCCACATTTCCTGAAATTGGTGATAAAGTTACCAACAGTGGACCCGCTTTAACTGGCGAAATTCCATCGCCGCTTAATCCGCCGAGCGGCTGTCGATTTAGAACCCGATGTCCTCAGGCCGAGGAAAAATGCGCGGCGGAGGAACCTGAATTTAGAGAAATAGAACCAGGCCATCTTGTCGCCTGCCATTTCCCTCTCGTCGGAGAGTAAAGCACGTGAAATATCTGCAATTAAAACTTCTGCATTTAGTCCCGGTATTTTTTATCGTCACCTTTGCCAGTTTCATGATGCTCAATCTTCTGCCG
>CAJXJM010000187.1 GCA_913054205.1 uncultured Rhodospirillaceae bacterium | reverse complement strand
AAATCGCAGTATTGAGTAATTATCAGATCGCGAGATTACGCCACCTTGATCCGAAAATGAATGGTAATTATAGAACTTATATGATGATGAAAGTAATTCGAACCGAGTTATAGCCTAGGACGGAATATCCAAATTAGGCAAGTTGCATCTGGCACAATGCACTAAAAGTATGCAAAAAATACAAAGTTCTAACTAATAACCTTAATGCCTGCTAATGGGATGGACCGGCCGTGTTCTATTAAGTAGCTCCAATTTCGGGGTTCGGAATACGGAAAGGAACATCACCATGACGAAGCGGATAACCGCGACTATGTCAGCACTTTGGAAGACTGGGATATATTGCGCGATGGGAACAATCCGATCGCCCGCTCAAATGTGTGTCCCGAGCGTAACAAACCTGAGACGCCAAGCTTTTATGCTTTTTCCTATACAATTCCGACGCCGCATCAGACTAAAACTTGCGTGATTTCCGGCAGCGCTGAAATGCCGGAAGGCAAAAGCAATTACCGTGATCATGTCGTCCGCTTGGGCGAGCAGTCGCCCGAAGCAATGCTCGAAAAAGCACGCTGGGTGCTGGCGGAAATGGAACGCCGTATGAGCGCATTGGATTTCACGTGGTCTGATGTCACAGCCACCCAGTTATATACCGTCTACGATGTGCACTCTTTTTTGGGTGATGAAATTGTTGCACGCGGCGCAATGCCGGCAGGCCTCACCTGGCATTTTGCTCGACCGCCGGTGGATTTTGTCGACTATGAGATGGACGTACGAAGCGTTCGACGCGAGCGGGTTATAGGGTAATACTCAAATAACGCTGGGGCCTCTTCAAAGGAAATCCTTTAAGCCGCCAAAATTTTCTTGATATCCGGCCAGGCTTTTTCGCCCCCTGCTCGATGTTGTTCAGTTTCTGGATTTGGCGTTGCACCCAGGCACTCTTCATAAGAGGCACGCGATTTTATGCGGTCCCACCAATCAGCAACGCCGGGGGTGTTATCCAACATCTCGCCGCATTGAAGCTCATGGAGGCGCTCAACCAAGGGGGTCATAGAAATATCGGCGAGCGTATATTGATCTGCCGCCAGCCATTCTGATTTGTTAAGTGCAGATTCCATATCGGATAACATTTTTTGCAGGCCTTCGAGCGCTTGAGGGAAATCAGCGCTTTGAAAACCATCTTCGATAATCCGGCGGCGGCGGGCCCGCGTCGCGGCAACCGGAATGCCTTCGATATGTTGTTCGAGTTCTTCGGGCGATAGCGCCAATAATTTGGGCCGCATGGAAACGGTATAGGTAAGCGTGCCGATCATTGGCAGACATTCATCAGCGCGCTTCATCCACCACCATGTTCGAGCAACGCCAAGCGGGTTGCCTGGTTTCAGGTTTGGCCCGTCAAACGCATCGTCGATGTAATTTAGGATTACCGAGCTTTCATATATATACGCGCCGTCATGGACCAGCGTCGGCACCACAGCGTTTGGATTTATTTTTCGGTATTCAGGAGATCGCAGATATCCACGCTCGACCGCGTGATCGACATATTCGAGGCCTTTCTCGGCCAGGACAAGACGCGATTTGAGGCCACAGGTCGCCCCGTGAAAGTGATAAAGCTCGAGCATGGTGATTCCTTTTTAAAAAAATACCGAAAGATTTTTTGCTAATAAAACGTTCTGGTCGAGAGTGATCTCGTGGCGGCGTAGTTTCCACCAGCCTTTTCCGACCTTCATGAAACCACTTTACCAGCCAAAACTCGATCCTGACAGTATCTATGTGGCCGAGGGCATCGGCTTGAAAAGCGTGTATTTGTTATTCATGTATCGGAGGTTCGAACCTGTCTCGCCACGCCATCCTCAAAAACCTGCGACAACACTACAAATTGGCAGTCATTTGCACGCTATGCTAATATAATTTAGTCTTAAAAATCGAAATTGTTGTTTCAATTTATTGCCTATTGAAGACTCAAATTTAATGGAGAACGCGCTGCTCAGTATAACTATGCGGACAATCTCACTCGGTATTTTGCTCAGTTTCACCACCACGGCAGTGATGGCGCAAAAATCTCGCGAACGTAAGCCCGTAACCCCAGCCAATTTGACGAATCGCGTTGTATTTGTGAACAAAAAGATGGATTGGCAAAAAGCTGACGACTATTGCCGGAGCAAATTTGGCACCAGCCTGGTCTCCGTCAAAGATAAAGCATTCAATCTCGGTTTGGAAAATGTGATTAAAAAATATTCCGCCCGCAGAGGTGATCGTATATGGATGGGGGGTTTTTAGTGAGAAGAAACAATAACATCCTTGTTTGGTCTGACAGCTCCACTTCAGGCTTCACACGTTATGGATATTACATCGGTTATTGGAGACACGATAGGTTACGAAATTGTGTGTCTCATCGTTTGATTAGGACCTACAGATATAACGAAAGGGGACAATGGAGACTAGAAAATTGCAGCATAAAAATTAGATTTGTGTGTTGGAAACCCGATGTAAAATCGACAAAATTTTCGGTCGTATACAAATCAAAGAATAAAAAAGAGACCGGCAAGAGGTATCTGCCAAATTGTCCGATTATGAGCAAAAAAAAGCTTTCGATGTCAGAGGCAAAAAACGAATGCTTGAAAAAAAAGAACTGTCGAGGCTTCTTAATTCATCCCAATTATACAAGAGAAAGGTATAAGGACCACGCCGCTTCGGTCACTCTTTTTAAGCAGGGGCCTAGCTGCAAGGATGATAAAAAGTATGATGTGGCCTGGAAGCCGCTTGTCGCGATCATGAAAGATAAATAACGCCTTGATCCTGTGAACTGTGCTTTGGCAAGCGATAGAGCTGATACCCGCCTAAAAGAAAACCGAGAGGTTCTTTGCCAGGAGGACGTTCTGGTCGAGGGTGATCTCACGGCGGCGTAGTTTCCAGCCTTCGCCTTCAAACCGTAATGTATCGAGGCGTTTGCCGACAAAAAAATTGCTCTCTTTCTCGGCGCGGTTTTGGTAGACCAGAAAGCGGCACCGCGCCGTAACCTCTTCGGGCTTTTCAACGGAGGGGGTTGCGCCGAGCAATTGAACATTGCTGACCATATGGCAAACGCGCGATAGCGGCTCTTCGGCCCAATGTTTTTCCGTCATGATTTGATCGACGCGCTTGGACATGGTCCATTTATCATCCTCGAACCAACTGATGTCTTCGCCTTCGCGGGTGTTCTCCCGCGCGGCATGATCGCCATGTTTAACATTGCGCCGCATCGGCATGAAATAAACCAGATCATCGCACAATAAATCAAGCCAGTCCGTGAACTGTCGTTGATCGAGCATCTCGGCTTCATCATACAGAAACTCTTCGATCTGCTGTTTCAGGGTAAAATAATGAATGTCGCGCTTGAGGGCGGATTTTGAATTTGAACTCATCATCGCGACGTACCTGACTTGCGTTGCGCCGGGTGGGCCATGATGTCGGACCAATTTTTTTCCTGCATATAAGAAGACCAGCAGGTGTAATATTGACGGGCGTTTTCTTCTGTCATCTGGGTGCTGACCATGCCCGGCACTGGATCATTTATGTTGTAAATATTCTGAGATTGCTGATAGTTGAATGGGTGGCGCCGGGCAATCACACCGCGGCTGCCTTGGGTCGCATAGTTCCAGTTTTCCATATCGTCTTGTTCGGTCATACCCGCCGGGCCTGAATAGCGCATGTAATACTTTCTCAGCAGATCTTTAACCTCTTTGGGGGCTGCTTTATCGACTAGGAAGAAGCGCCAAATTTCAGAGGATTCTGCGCCGTTCGGATGCCACGCACAAAGCGCCCGAGGTTGGCGGCCATGAAACGAGGTGTTTGGGAAGATCGTGCCGACAAAAGGCACAATGCGGGCCGTGTCCGCCTGGGAAACTGATCCACAGATGTTGCGCGTCCGCCAGCTCATTGTCGCGGCGGCCTTTTTCACCTTTGGCGGCGCTCGGGCCAATGCCAATCATATCGACCGAGATATGGCTCGGGTTATGGTAGGAATCGCCGCAGAAATTCTCGGCCGGAATTTTCCAGTTGCATGGCGATACCCATTTATGGACGCCGCCGAAAACTTCGGTGCCGCCGTCGCTGCCATCAAGACCATCCAAGACCAAATCCAAATGCGCTTTAGCATCGCCGAGATAGTCATAAAAATCCGGCGCGTCTTTATCCCACGTCGCCCAAATGGAGCCTTTGTAAATCTCCATTTTGGCCACCTCGATCAGTGACCATTTGGATTTATCGAGGACATGAGAGTAAAGCTCTTTTTCGTGCGGCACACCGACGAGCTTGCCATCGGGGGAATAGCTCCAAGCATGAAACGGGCAGGTAAAGGTCTGCGTATTTCCTTCATCATAGAGGCAAACTTTCATGCCGCGATGAGAGCAGGTATTTAGAAACACGTGAATTTTTTGCTCGAAATCCCGGCACATAATGACTGATTCTGCGCCCATCTTCGAGGTAAAAAAATCGCCGGGTTTGGGAATTTGGCTTTCGTGGCCGACAAACAGCCAGGCGCGGGTGAACACTTTTTCGAGCTCTTCCTGGTAGATTTTTTCACTGGCAAAAATCTCCCGGCTAATGACACCCTTTTCGGTATCAATCATGTCATTTTGGAAGCCCAATTGAGTCATAAGATTTTCTCCTGGTAGATTTTATGCTGCGCTTCTTATGAAATGATTTTAATGCTAAGAAGACAGCATACAAGAACAAAGGGGAAATCGGGGGATGTCTGAAATTCGGGACAATATGAAAATTGATTGGGACTTTCCGATCGAGATGGATGATGGCCTGGTTTTGCGCGCCGATATTTTCCGGCCCGAGCAAAAGGGTCAATATCCCGTCCTTTTATCCTATGGCCCCTACGCCAAGGGCCTTTCATTTCAAGAAGGCTACCCGTCTGCCTGGAACCGCATGGCGGAATTGCATCCTGACGTCACTGAGGGTTCCAGTAATGTCTACCAAGCCTGGGAACTGGTTGATCCGGAAAAATGGGTGCCAGATGGCTATATCTGCCTGCGTATTGATTCCCGTGGCTGTGGTTCATCACCGGGCTTCGTTGATCCGTTCTCGCCGCGAGAAACCAAAGATTTCTACGATTGCATTGAGTGGGCCGGCGTTCAGCCCTGGTCTAATGGCAAAGTTGGGCTCAACGGCATTTCTTATTACGGCATTAATCAGTGGCATGTCGCAACTTTGCAACCACCCCATCTCGCCGCCATGTGCATCTGGGAAGGCGCGGCGGATTGGTACCGCGACATGACCCATCACGGCGGCATTCTCTCGACCTTTTGGGACAATTGGTACGACATGCAGGTCAAAACCGTGCAATACGGCCTCGGCGACAATGGACCTAAAAGTGTTGTCACGGGCCAGAATGCCTGCGGTGATGTGACGATGAGCGAGGATGAACTCGCTGCCGGGCGTTGCGCTTTTGGTGATCAGATTTTTGAACATCCTTTAGACGATGACTATCACAAAGCCCGCTCGCCGATGTGGGACAAGATCACAACACCGATGTTGTCTACCGCCAATTGGGGCGGCCAAGCCCTGCACCCGCGTGGTAATTTCGAAGGCTATCAACGCGCGGCATCTTCTCAAAAATGGCTGGAAGTGCACGGCATCGAACATTGGACAGAATTCT
>CAJXJM010000186.1 GCA_913054205.1 uncultured Rhodospirillaceae bacterium | reverse complement strand
CGTATTTCCTTGATCAAACCTTGTTTTTTGAGGAATTCAGCGAACCTTTTATAGCGTTTTGTATCAAATGCAGCCGGGCGAAGTGCGAATCGCGGCATGGTATCGCGCCAAGCTCTTTTGTTCAGTTCATCATTTAAGTTCTTATGAGCGCCAATAAAAGCCGCCCAGCTGTCTTTCGGATGATTGATCATATATTGGATGCCTTGCTCAAGCGCATCGACGAATTTGCGGAATCTTGGATCGCCAACTTTGCTTTTGTGGGCGACGACAATCAACTCGTCATAAGGCGGCACACCTTCTTCTTCAGGATAGAATGCGAGACCTGGCTTATTAACAATGTCCATCTGATTGAGTTCGAAATTCCTGAACGCACCGATGACGGCATCAACTTTGCCCGAGATGATCGACGGCGAGAGAGAGAAGTTCACATTAATAAGCGTAACGTCTTTTAAGGTGAGGCCGTGTTTGTTCAACATGACGCCGAGCAGTGCATCTTCAAATCCGCCAACTGAAAACCCGACTTTCTTGCCTTTTAAATCTTTGATCGACTTGATCGGTCCGTCTTTCAGAACAACAAGCGAATTTAAGGGCGTGCTGACCAAGGTCGCAATTCTAATAAGCGGCAGGCCTTGTGCCACTTGGACATGGAGCTGGGGTTGATAGGATACTGCAAGATCAGCCTTACCTGCGGCAACGAGTTTCGGCGGCAAGCTCGGATCAGACGGGGCGACCAATTTGACGTCAAGGCCGGCCGCTTTAAAGAAGCCTTTCTCTTTGGCGATGATCAGAGGCGCGTGGTCGGGGTTAACAAACCAATCCAATAATATGGTTAGTTTTTCAGCTGCATAAGATGGCGCGGCATTTAAGCCAAATGCCAATATGGCAAATAGGAAGAGCCGTGATAATTTTTTCATAGAATGTAATTCCTTAAGTTTCGATAGATTGAGATTCTGGTGACCAGAAGAGCAAACGTTTCAAGCCTGCATCGACGGCGTAATAAAGTGTGACTGCCATGACCGCTAAAATGAAAAGCGCTGCAAACATAACGTCGATTTGCATGCGCCCATTGGCGTGCAGCATGAGAAATCCAAGACCTTCGCTGGAGCCCACCCATTCGCCGACGATGGCTCCGATGGGCGCGACGGCTGTTGCGACCCTAAGACCAGATGCAAAGGAAGGCAGAGCTGCCGGGATGCGAATATATCTCAGCGTCGTCCAACGGCTCGCATTCATGCTATGCGCTAAATCCAAATGGCCGGGTTCGGTCCGTCTTAGGCCATCAAAAAAGGCTGCCGTAACGGGGAAATAAATAATCAGTGTTGCCATCGCGACTTTGGAAACCATGCCATAGCCAAGCCACAGCACCAGAATAGGGGCGAGCGCAAAAACCGGAATCGCTTGGCTGACCACGAGTATAGGCATCAACCAAAGGCGGGCCGGGCGAAAATATCCAAGTGTTAAAGCGCTCAATGATCCAAGCACCGTTCCGAGCAGGAGGCCCAGTATAATTTCCGAAAGTGTCACCCAGCTATGGTCAAAAAGAACATCGCTCCGCGCTATCAACGCTTTTACGACGAGCCAAGGTCCTGGGAGAATGTAAAATGGAACCTCTGTCAGGATGACGATGGTTTGCCAAACCACGACCAAGCCGACAAAAATGATCAATGCGCGGAGGGCCTTCATGCGACCTCCATTTGATCAGCGGCGGCAAGTTGTTCCAATAAATCGGCCTGGCCTTTGAGAACTTCCGGATCGTGTAAATCACGCGGTGCCGATCCACTCGGTGTTAGGGGCGCGTTGAGCGTGACCGGGCGTCCTGATAAAACGTGGATACGATCTCCTAAGCGCAACGCTTCCAGTGGATCGTGGGTCACCAAAAGAACGGTGCGATCTTGCAAAAGCTCCGACGCCATATTCTGAAGGCGCACACGGGTAATGGCATCCAGCGCTGAAAACGGCTCATCCATCAGTACAACGGGACGATCCTCCATGAGTGTTCGGGCGAGCGCCGCGCGCTGCCGCATGCCGCCGGATAATTTGGCTGGGAGATCATCAGCACTACTTAAAAGCCCGACGAGGTCTAATAATTCGTGGGCGCGTTCAGTTCGTTGAACTTCTTTTCTGAGCGTGCTGCCGAGCAGAACGTTTTCAAGGACGCTCAGCCAGGGCATTAGTAAATCCTGTTGCGCCATGTAAGATGCGCGGCCGGATAGCGGGAGTTGATCAGAGCATTTAATCGAAACGTTTTCGACGTCAGGTACAAGATCGGCCATAAGTCGCAGCAATGTTGTTTTACCGACACCGCTTGGCCCCAATAGACACGTCCATTTCCCTGCCGAAAGCTCAAATTCAATATGTTCGAACAGCAGCGTGTCGCCAAAGGCCAGCCGGTCGGCTCTAAGAGAAATGGAGAAGGGGTGTTTTTCTATTGATGTCATAAACTCACTAGTCCCTACGCCGGTGTTAGCCGGATCAGGTTCCTGGGGTCGTCTCCCGATTGAGACCTCTCAGCCGCGCTAACGGCTCCCCCCAGTGGTTGGGAATGGCAAATATACGCCTTAATTTAGACAACACAATAGTGTTGTCTAAAAAGCGTGAAAACGTAAACTAAGGTCATGACAATGCGCCATAAAAATCTCTCCCGCCGGTTGTTCCTAACGCTTATTGGCGCAGTGATCTCTACCGTTGGCCTTATTTCGAATGCCTCGGCACAAGGGCTGGTCACATTTAAAAAATCCAAGTTGACGATAAAGACGGCAAAGCGCGCCAATAAGTTCGTCGTCGAAATGGCAATTTCTGCGCAGCAACAATCCCAAGGGCTTATGTTCCGGCGCTCGATGGCAGCGGATGCGGGTATGCTGTTCGATTATCGTATTCCGCAACGCATCAGCATGTGGATGAAGAATACCTACATCCCACTCGATATGATTTTTATCGGCCGGGATGGCAAGGTCATCAATATTGCCGAACGCACCATCCCGCATTCACAAACTGTTATTTCCTCAAAAGCGCGCGCGCGGGCTGTTTTAGAAGTTAACGGCGGCACAGCCTCACGGCTGGGAATCAAGCCGGGCGATCAAGTACTGCACTCAATTTTCAAATGATTAAGTGCCAAATAATTAAGTGACAGTCACTTAAATAACTTTTAGCGCTTATAGGCCAGCGCCAGGCCGTCATCCATTGGCAGGATCGAAAATGAAATGCGGTCATCGGCGTGGAGTTTTTTGACCAGCGCTCTGAGCGCCACCGTTGACTTTTCTGTATCGGCTTCATCCAGCACACGGCCATCCCAGAACATATTATCAAGCGCGATCAGACCGCCCGGTCGAACCAGTTGAAGCGCGTGTTCATAATAGGTGTCGTAGTCTTTTTTGTTGGCATCAATAAAGACAAGATCGAATTTCTCAGCTTCGCCTTCTTGGACAAGGGCTTTGACGGTCTCGGGCGCGGGGCCAATGCGCAAGGTGATCTTGTGAACAACGCCTGCCTCTTTCCAATGCCGCTCAGCAATATCAGTGTAATCTTCAATCATATCGCAGGTGATAAGCGCGCCGTCATCGGGGAGTGCCATCGCCATTGCCAATGCGGAATGACCGGTAAATGTGCCGAGCTCCAAAATACGCCGAGCCCCCATAAGCTGAACAATCAAGCCCAGGAACTGAGCTTGCTCGGGTGCCACTTCCCAACCGGATTCCGGTAATTTGTCTGTCTCTTGACGAAGGCGACGCTGAACATCTGTTTCGCGTAGCGAGTTCTCCCGTAGATAGGCGAGAAGGTCGAGACTGGGAGAGCGCATGCTAGATGACATTAAATTGGCCTGCCTTTAGTTTCTGCTTTTATGGACCGCATTGCTGTTTATGATACTTACAATAAAATATAACAAACTAAAAATTGGGGGAGAATATGGCAGACCAAATTTCTGGCGATACATCCAACGAAACTTTTTGGGGAAGTGATGTCATTGCGTCAGCCTTGCGCGAAACTGGCATTCCCTATGCCTGCTTGAACCCTGGTGCTAGCTATCGCGGCCTGCATGACAGTCTGGTCAATTTCCTTGGAAATGAAAATCCAAAAATGGTGATGAACCTCCATGAGGAGCACGCAATCGCGATTGCTCAAGGCTACGCAAAAGCGTGCAACGAGCCGCTCATTTGCATAGTCCACAGCAATGTCGGTCTGATGCACGCAACGATGGGAATTTTTAATGCGTGGTGTGATCGCGTTCCGATGGTGATTATCGGCGCAACAGGGCCTGTCGATTCTGCAATCCGCCGTCCGCATATCGATTGGATACATACAGCATCTGATCAAGGCGGACTAATTCGCGACTATATTAAATGGGATGATCAGCCAGGCTCTCCAGAAGCAACTGTCGAAGCGATCCGCAAAGGCAAACAGATTGCCTGCACACCGCCGTATGGCCCGGTTTATATTTGCCTTGATGCAGCGGTGCAGGAAATGCAAATCGATGAGTGGCCGGAATTTAATGATATCGGGCGCTATCAATCACCGCCGCCGCCGGCAGCACCTGCCGGTGTTGCTGAAGAGGTGGCCGAGATGTTGCTCGGCGCAGAAAATCCGTTGATTCTCGCCGGACGCATGCAGCGCAATGACGATGCCTGGGAAAAACGCATCAAATTAGCGGAAGCCGTTGGCGCAAAAGCCGTCAATAATTCCTGGCAGGAAGTTGGCTTTCCGACCAATCATCCTTTATGCGTGAAAAACATTGCGGGATTTTTTGTTGGCGGACCAGTGCGCGATGCTCATGAAGCTGCGGATGTTGTTCTCAGTCTCGATTGGTTTGATCTCGGCGGCACGATGAACCACGCTTGGAATGGCGGCGACGTAAAACCCAAGGTCATTAACTGCTCAATGGATTTCCATTCGCATCGTGGGTGGAGCAAAGATTACGGCCAATTGGCTCCGGTCGATGTTCATGTGCCGACTACCCCTGAAGCCTTCATTGATGAGTTGTTGCCGCTCGTCGAAGGAAAAGGCGAAACCTATCAAGTACTCGCACCCGAACCCGTAGCTCCGCAAAAACAGGGACCGATTGGAATTCGCGATCTCGCAGAGGCCGTTCGTTCCGTGATGCAGGAGGATGATATTTCGCTGATCAGCCATACAATCGGATGGCCGAATGATGAAGCATATTACAATCATCCGCTCGCTTTTCTTGGCAACGCGGGCGGTGGCGGTTTAGGCGCTGGTACGGGCAACGCGATTGGCGCAGCATTGGCGATGCGCGATAAAGATTCTAAATACCTGCCGGTGGCTTTGCTCGGCGATGGTGATTATCTCATGGGTGTGTCTGCGCTCTGGACGGCTGCGCATGAGCAAATTCCGATCTTGATTGTTGTTGCGAATAACAATTCTTACTTCAATGACGAGATGCACCAGGAAGCGGTGGCAAAAAAACGCGGGCGTCCTCCGGAAAATAGATGGATTGGTCAACGCATTGATGGACCAGAGTTGGATATCTGTGGTCTTGCTGAATCTCAAGGCCTCCAAGCAGAAGGCCCGGTCGACAATCTGGAAGATCTAATTCCCGCGCTCAAAAGCTCTATCGAGAAGGTCCGCGCAGGGGCTTCCCTGGTAATGGACGTCAAAGTAATACCTGAATACGCCACCAGCCCAGTGCATGAACGCAAGGGTGGTGGGGAGTAGTGAAGACTCGTTCTTTATT
>CAJXJM010000185.1 GCA_913054205.1 uncultured Rhodospirillaceae bacterium | reverse complement strand
CCAATTTGTTCTCCGGCAGACCGGCGCGCAGCTTGATAAATCGAGTAATGCGCGAGATCGGGCCGATGTCAGAATTGGCGCCAGCATTTCCGACAGCCGGCGGCGCATTGGCGCCATTGAAAGCAGCGGCTGAGGCACAAGGTGAAAGCGACTTTAGCTCTCTCTGGTCGGGACAGGCCGCCAGTCTCTGCAATGATATCAGTTCCGGCGATCTTACTCGTCAATTGGCTGAGGACGCGATGCGGCGGCTCCAGGAACTTGCATCTTCCCAATAGGCACGGATCGGAAATCGATGTCGTTCAATCTAGAACTATTCGTGTTTGCCACCTGGCATTGATCGATTAGTATGCGGGCTGAATTATTTTAATATAGGAGCCTGCCAAATGGCCGAGCCAGTCGTCGTAGAACTATTCACGGATTATGTCTGACCGTGGTGTTATCTCAGTACCGGGCGTATTGAAAAACTAAAACAGAACTATAACGTTGTGATCAAGCCGGTGCATTTTCCACTGCATCCGGAAACGCCTCAAGAGGGCAGAACCTTGGCGGAGATGTTCGGACCGGGCAAAGATATTAATGCCATGAACGAACGCATGAGCGGTTTGATGGCCGAAGAAGGCCTGCCGTACGGGGCCCGCTCCCACACCTATAACAGCCGCCTCGCTCAGGAACTTGGCACATGGGCTGATACCCAGGAAGGCGGCGACGCGCTCCACGAAAAAATCTATCAAGCCTATTTTGTCGACAATAAAAACGTCGGCGATGTTGATGTGCTGGTCGAACTCGCCGAAAGCGTTGGCCTAGATGGCGCAGAAGCCCGCAAAGTCGTCGAGGAACGTACTTTCGAAGAAGCCGTCGATGCGGATTGGGACAAAGCCCGCCAAATGGGTGTCACCGGCGTGCCAACTTATATTGCGGGCGGTGCAGGTGTTGTCGGCGCGCAACCTTACGAAGCGCTTGAGCAACTTGTGGAGCAAGCTGGCGCGGAGAAAAAATAGAGGCTTTCCAACCCCGCTTTAAAAACGTTAGGCTACCCAACAATTAATGGGAGTCTAACGGGTGAACGCGGAAGACATTAAAAAACTAGGACTTGAATTGGGTGCGGACATGATTGGCATCGCGTCGGCCCAGACGCTGAACGCGTTTCCGCCTGACCCGCGCTGGCCGCAAACGCCAGAAAAAATCTCCACGCACGTCAAAAGCGTCATTGTCGTGGTCCAGCACATCCCGGTCGCGGCCTTCCGTGCCAAATCCAATATCCCGGTGCAGTATCTCGACATGCTGGTGCTGCGGCGGATGGATCGCATCGCCTATAAGCTCGCTGATATTTTAGAGCGCCAAGGACACCCAAGCTTTGTCACGGCGGCTCAGGAAACTGACTGGAACATGAAAAACGCCAGTTATGGCTATCTTTCGACGCGGCATTTGGGGATAGAGGCCGGGCTCGGCACATTTGGATTGGAGGTCAATATCCTGACGCCGGAATATGGTCCTCGGGTTTACCTCACCGGTATTCTGACCGAGCTTGAGCTAGAGCCCGACGCGCCGATGACCGAACAAGTCTGCATTGGCGAAAGCTGTTCGCGCTGTCTCTATTCCTGTCCGACCGACGCCGTTCTGCATTTCGGCATCGACAAGAGAAATTGCGCCCTTGAGGCCCAAGAATTTGGCTTTATGACAGCGACCAGTTTTTTCATGAAGTATGTATTCGCCAGCCGAGACGAAAAGAAAGAGATGATTAAGTCCCGCGACATCTTCGGATTTTGGCAGGGCTTGCTGCGCGTCGTCGGCTCGTTCGGTGATTGCCCGCGTTGCCTGGCTGTCTGTCCGGTTGGCAATGATTACCACGCCTATCTCGCAGGCCCACAGAAAATCATCCCGGAGAAAACCGACGAAAAAGTAGCCAAGGCCAAAGGTTTCAAACAAGCTCGTAAAGACGGCGACCCTATATCGGGTCTCGATGACTGGAACATTCGCTGGGTCGGCCCGGACGGCTATCAAGGCATCGTCGCCCGCCAAATGCAGGAATTCAAAAAGGCACAAAAAGAAAAAGAAGAGGAAACGACTTAGCATGGTTGAGGTATTTCAATCGCCGATCACGGCAGCTGACGTCAAAGCCAAATCAAAGCAACTCGGTGCCGATTTGGTCGGCATTGCCGATGGCCGGGCACTGAACGATAACCCGCCCTATCCGGACGATCCGAAGATACCTTCTGATATCAGCGACCATGATGCCGATCGGGTGATTGTGCTGGCGCGCCGAATCAGCATTGGCACGTCGCGCATTCCGGCTTGGAACAATCGCCACAAATATTACAATGACGAGTTGGCGATCACAGCGCTTGAAGAAACCGCATTGGAGCTGGTGCTGTGGCTCGAAGAGCAAGGCTACCCTGCTCTCATCGTGCCGCCGACTCATGTCGATCCCTGGAAATACGACGGCAATCCCGAAAAGCATTTATCACCTTTGCTGTCGGTTGAACATGCAGCCGTTGAGGCCGGTCTCGGCACGCTCGGCTTGAACCTGCAATTGCTGACCCCCGAATACGGCCCGCGTGTCATGTTGATCGCGGTGCTGACCTCCGCGCCGGTTGAGCCCGACAGCCGGATGGAGACCCCGCTTTGCCAAGGGCCGGAATGCGGTAAATGTTTGAGCGCGTGTCCCGGTGATGTCATCGGGCAATGGGATCGCGACTGGCAGGGCTGTGATACCTACCGCAATCCGCACGGCTTCAACCAGCTGACAGAATTTTTGGGCAATGTGATCGATAGCACGGATCCTGAAATCCAAAAGAAAATGATTCGCTCAGAGGACAGCTTCAATTTGTGGCAAAGTATTTTGCGCGGTGCCGGTGCTGTGATTGGCTGCCGTCGCTGCCAGGACGTCTGCCCGGTCGGCGAAGATTACGAGATGTTGTCTAAAGATAGTGTCGACGAGATATCGGAAGACACGCCGGAAAAACAAATCCGCCTCAAAGACATGATCGCCAGCGAGAGCGAAGGCAATTATCTCGCGCAATCCCGCTGGATAGGCATTTTGGAGAAATAAACATGCCGCTTCCGATACCCTCCTCCCGCGACGAAATCGCCAAAATCCAAAGCGAGCGCAAGAAAATCGCTTTGCAAAAAGCGCGGAAAGCAAAATTCCACAACGGCCGTCTCGACAATATCGACGAGGACAAGCTGGACGATCCGGAAGAGTGGCGCAAAATTCCATTGCTGACCAAAGACGAGCTTCGCGCTATTCCGCCTGAGAAGTTCTTTGATGAATTTTGCCTTGCGCCAAAAAATGAAATTGCCGAGCTCTGGCGCTCGGGCGGCTCGACGGGCATTCCACTGTTTTATCCGCGTACATTTGAAGATTTACCTTATTGCATTTTGTCTTTTGCGCGTAATTTGATCGCGCCGAATTTGGGCAAAAAAGATACAGCGCAAGTCTCCTTTCCGCTCGGCATTCACCCCGTCGGCCACGTCTATGCCCGCGCCTGCCAACAACAAGGCATCGGTGTCAATTGGGCCGGCGCCGGCAACTCGACGCCTTCCGCTGTTCAGATCGATCTCATCAATCGCCTGCAACCCACCGTCTGGATGGGCATGTCGAGCTATGGCATTCATCTCGCCAACATGGCGGAGGACCAAGGCATAGATTTGGCGGGCTCTTCGGTCGAGACCATTCTTACGTCAGCCGAGCCTTTGTCTATTGCCAAGCGTGCCAAGATCAGCCGCATGTGGGGCGCCGAAGTCTGGGACGGTTTTGGCATGACCGAATGCGGCATGATGGGCGGCGAGTCTCAAGCGCGCGATGGCTTCCATATCTGGACGGATTTGTTCCATATCGAAGTAATCGATCTCGACACCGGTGAGCCGGTGGCCGAAGGTGAGGAAGGCGGCCTTGTCGTCACACCGCTCTTCACCAATAACGCGACGCCTTTCATTCGCTGGAGTTCCGGCGACATCGTCACCTACAAAGAACATGGCGATGATAGCGACGGCCCCTACTCTGTCTTCCCGGTGGTCAAACATGCGCACCGCACCGTTGGCTTTTTCAAAGTCCGCGGCGTTAATATCAATCACCCGGAACTCGAAGATTTTCTTTTCGACTACGAAGACCTCGTCGACTTTAAAGCCGAGCTGGTCAGCGAAAATGATCTTGATGTGCTGCGCCTCTCCATCGAAGTGCTGCACACAGGAAACCCGGACACGCTTTGCAACCGCATCATCGCCGACACCAAAAACAAATTCGAAGTCACCCCCGATGTCGTCATTCTAGCCCGCGGCACCCTTGCCAAAGAATTCGAGAGCTCGGTCAAAGCGCCAAGGTTTGTCGATCTGAGGGATTAAATAGTTAACATTGTAATAAAGGTTCCAGGAACCTTTATTACATTACATCAACGGATCGGTATGTTTTGGGGCGTCGGTGCTGGCGATGCATTTGTCGTTCCAGTAGCTGCCACCACGCTTAACCAGTTCCGTGTATTCTTGCTCTTTCTCGTCGATAAATATTTTGTTTACGCTGAAATCGAAGACATAGGTATTGCCGCAAGAATCAGTACCTTTTGAACGTCCGGTATCAGCGGTTATCATTTTCGATTCGCCTTTGCCGGTCCGTCCATCGTTACAGGTTAATTTCGTAAAAGCCTCCGGCTCCTGGGAACTCCGTCTCTGGCGATTGGGCCAACTGGTTCCTTTGCATGAAATACCAGTTCCGACAATTTCCATGTGAAAGACTGTCGTACCTGCGAGAGGATCTGCGGTACCGCCCCCCGTTACGACCACGGTCTTGTCGCTCGAATGGCCAGCAATCCAAAACTGGCATCCACCTAAAAGAATCAAAAAAAAAGGCAAAAATATTTTCATGCATCCAGTATAGGACAGGTCGGAAATAGAACCTAGTTCGATTTATTCCATTCTCGGAAAAGATCAGTGATGCCGCTGGCAACACCTGGGTAGCTGCGATAGCCAAATTTAATCAGAACTTTGTCGGTCTTTGGGTTAATGCCAAGTTCCTGTCCGGCAAAACCCTTGCCCCAAAAACCCGGCGTATTTTTATGATCTGTCCACCACTGAAATCCGTATCCATTAAACGGCGTATTCGCGGTCCCGCCGATGCCAGACGTTTTAATTTGCGTGGTCGTTGACTGGCGCAAATAGTCGCCATAACACCCTGGCTTTTTTAGCTCCGACAATATCCAGATCGCAATGCGTCCCCAATCCTTGAGACTCATCTGAAACCCGGACATCGCCAATGTTGTGCCTTCAATGTCAGTTTCCCAATGACCGGTTTGAGCTCCCCTAACAGCCTGCCATACATGTTTGTCAAAATAAGCAGCGAGACTCATCTTTGACGATCTCTCAATGATTTTACTCATGACCATGGGTTCTGTGTTTCGATAAAGAAATACATCTCCCGGAGCAGCGTGATTTTTATTTTCGGTTTTCTCCCAAATCTTGCTCCATAAACCATCACTGATCGAAATTTGGCCAAGTCTGATCGGCCAGGATGGGCCGCCAAATGGTTTGCCGTTTCTTGGACGCTGCCCCATGCCACTTGAATATTTCGGTCGTCCGCCAAACACAGTCATAAACGCTCCGGAACTCATGGTCAGCAAATGCCGCACGGTACTTTTCCCATAATTGCTAATCTTAAGTTCGGGAACTATATCGCCGGCCAATGTCTCTAAATTTTGAAGAACGCCATTGCAAAGCGCCTTGCCGATGG
>CAJXJM010000184.1 GCA_913054205.1 uncultured Rhodospirillaceae bacterium | reverse complement strand
GATAGGGGCGGGCTCAACCGTCGTTACAATTGCAACGATGGGCCGCACCATTTGGGACAGCGGTATCAGTTCGCCAGCATGGTTCATACCAAGTTCGAACACCGCGAATTCAGCATTTTGTGGAAGCCGCGCGAGAGATAACGGCACGCCAAAGTGATTGTTGAAACTACCGCGGCTATAAGACGTTGCGCCTTGGCCCGAGAGCAATTGACCGAGCGCTTCCTTGACGCCGGTTTTACCGACACTACCGGTGACGGCAATGACTTTGGCTTGGCAACGATCTCGGCCGGCGCGCCCAAGCATATTCAAGGCTTCAAATGTGTCTTCAACCTCCAGCAAAGCCGCGTCTTTTCCCAAGTTTTCAACCGCATGAGAAATCATTGCGGCCGAGGCACCATTTTGCAGCGCGCTTCCGACATAGTCGTGGCCATCAAAATTCGGCCCAGAAATGGCTAGAAATAGATCGCCAGGTTCGGCAGTCCGGCTGTCAATTGAAACGCCAGTGGCACTCCAATCGACAGTCGAGCTACCGTTAGTGGCCTGTACCGCTTCTGCGGATTTCCATAAAATTTCCTTTGCCTGAAGGTCGGTCATGACCCACCTCCTTTAGCGGCCTTTCGGGCGATCTCGGCATCATCGAAGGGCAACACATCATTCCCAACAATCTGGCCCTGCTCATGGCCTTTACCGGCGAGAACCAAAAGATCACCTTCGATAAGACCTGCCACCGCTGTAAAGATCGCTTCCTTGCGGTCGCCAATTTCTGTAGCTCCCGGACAGGCTGCCAGTATTTGCGCGCGAATAGGGGCGGCATCTTCGAACCTTGGATTGTCGTCGGTTACGATCACTTCATCAGCGAGGCGGGCTGCAATCTCACCCATCTCCGGGCGTTTACCTTGATCACGGTCACCGCCGCAGCCAAACACAACTTTCAATTTTTGGCGGGTATGGGGACGGAGCGCTGTGAGCACGTGCTCGAGCGCGTCGGGCGTGTGGGCATAATCTACATATATGCCGGCGCCATTTGCGTGACGCGCCGCCAATTCTATTCGACCACGAACGCCCTCGAGACTTTCAAGCGCCGCAATTGCTTTGGCCTGATCACCGCCACCCGCCAATACAATACCCAACGCGCACAATGCATTCATGGCTTGGAAATCCCCTATCAGCGGCAACGTAAGATCAACGTCTTGACCGAGCACGTTCAGGGAAAGCCGCTGACCATCGGCGAGCGCTTCTGCGTTTCTTAAATTAATGTCTTTGGCATTCCGGCCATAACTGAGTGTTGTTATCCCGCGTCTTTGAAGTGCGCCAGTAAGGTCCTTGTAGGTTTCATCATCAGCATTGATGACCGCCGAACCACCCGCATCCAATACCTCGGTGAATAGTCGGAGCTTGGCGCCAAAGTAGTCTTCCATGGTTTCGTGGTAATCGAGATGATCCCGACTGAGATTGGTGAACGCGGCAACACTCAAATTAACGCCATCAAGTCTATACTGATCGAGCCCGTGGCTGGACGCCTCAACGGCGACGTGATGGACACCGTCCTCGGCAAGCGCCGTTAAAGTTTTGTGCAAATCTGCGGGATCAGGCGTCGTTAAATTTCCGCTCTCAGATTTATCGGACGTGACCAAGCCGAGCGTGCCAAAACTTGCAGATTTAAGGTCACACATTTGCCACAGCTGGCGGGAAAATTCTACCGCCGATGATTTACCATTGGTGCCGGTTACAGCTGCAATATTGTCAGGTTGAGGTTGATAGAAACGTCCGACCATCTTGGCGTAGCGTTGTCGCGGGTTGCGATCAGGGACAAAGCTGACTTCTGGATCAACTGAATCTATAGGCGTGCCTAAGGGTGCCAAGACAGCTACAGCGCCGCGCAAAATCGCGTCTGCAATAAAATCACGGCCATCACTATTGCTGCCCGGTAAAGCGGCGAACAAAAAACCCTCTTCGACGCTACGCGAATCCGCCGTTATTCCTGTAATGTCAGAATCTACAAAATCTTTACCCGACATACTCTTCCATTCATATCCCACCAATAATTCTGCTAATCGCAACGGGAGTTCTCCCAAAATATATTCATCGCGTTAGCGTTTTGTCGCCTTGGCCGCGATGAATAAATCATCGCCCGGCTTCGGCACTTTCTCTGTTTGCTTCGATGGCACGAGTCCCAAAATGGGTGCCATCCGTTTCACCACACGGGCAACAATCGGAGCGGCCACCCAACCGCCTGTTGCGTATCCACGCGTGCGTTGTGTTCCTTTCGGCTCGTCGATCAAAGCCAGTATGACGTAGCGCGGCTTGTTCATTGGGAAGGCCGCGACAAAGGATGAAATCACCCGGCGACCGCTATAACCGTCGCGCGGACCTGGCTTATCCGCGGTCCCAGTTTTCCCGCCGATTAGATAGCCCGGCACGTCAGCGTTTCGCCCGGTTCCATTCCGCACCACCAAACGCATGAGCCCCCTCATTTTTCGAGATGTCGCTTTTGACAACACGCGCGAGCCGACGATTTCCTTGCCGCGCGGTATTTTAATCATTCTCGGATTGTACAAAACGCCGCCATTGACCAAGGCAGCGACTCCGGCTGCCAATTGAAGCGGGCTGACGGCAATGCCATGGCCATAAGAAATCGTCATGGTGTTGATCTCGCGCCAATGATCGGGCGTCAGAGGGGAGCCGATTTCCGGCAGCTCTATGCGGGCCGGCGTTAATAGGCCAAACCGCTTGAGATATTTTTTCTGGCCCGCGGTGCCAACCTCAAGTGCCATTTTTGCAGCACCGATATTGGAGGAATAAACAATGATTTCCGGCACCGTTAGCCAACGATTTTTGCCGTGGTAGTCGGAAATCTTGAAACGGGAAATTTTTATCGGCTTGGTCGCATCAAATCGATCACGCAAGCGGGTCACGCCGGAATCCAAGGCCATCGCGGCGGTAAACAATTTGAAAGTCGAGCCCATCTCATAAACGCCCTTGGTCGCCCGATTGAAACCGGCAATTCCTGCAGCCGTCACCGGCTTGTTCGGATTAAAGTCTGGCAGAGAGACCATGGCGCGCACTTCACCGTTGGTAACATCCATCACAATTCCGGCAGCACCAATCGCCCGAAACTCTGCCATCGATTTGAGCAACTCTTCCCGCAGCACTGATTGCACCCGAATATCAAGAGACAGTGAGAGCGGCTCATCGGTACCGCGAAGAGATTTATCGAAATAGCCTTCAATGCCGGATAATCCTCGGCCATCAATGTTGGTTAACCCCAAAGCATGAGCAACCATCCTGCCGTGCGGATATACGCGGCGCTCGGTGCGTTGAAAGTAGAGGCCTGGAATTCCCAACGCATTGACCGCGAATTGGGTTTTTGGCGTGAGATTGCGATGCAGCCAAACAAAAGTTTTGTCGGATGCCAGTTTCGCTTGAATTTTTTTCTTTTCAAAGCTCGGGAAAACGCGCGCCAATTTTCTGGCAGCTTCTTTGGGATCAAGAACATGGCGCGGATTGGCGTAGAGCGAGGCAGTTGGCAAACTTGAAGCAAGCAAGATACCGTTCCGGTCGGTAATGTCGGCGCGCACTTTTCGTAATTTCAAGGTCGCTGCGATGCGTGCGCCTCGGGTTTCCTCACCCGCTTGATCGACCACCGCCAATTCTACGAGCCGGCCGGCAATAACGGCAAAAGCGAGCATAAACAAAGCGCCCGTCACCAGTAAGCGATTGCGACCGGTCTCCAGAGCATGACGGCGAATGCCTTCAAACTTGATGTGGGTGGGGATTTCAGAAGCTGTCTCCGATGCCGATACATTTGTGTCGGCGGGACTAAAGGGATGACGGAGACGTTCGAAGATCACCGGCGTGCCCCCCTTCCGGACGGTCTAACCGAAATTTTATCAGCAGAAATAGCCTGCTCATCACCATCGGGGGCAGCTAAAGCTTTGCTTAAATCTTCTGGAGATTTAATTTGAGTGGGCTCGGTTGGCTTCATATTGAGATAGCGCGATGCCAAGTCTTTAATTCGTGCGACGTCGTTCAAGTGGCTCCATTCCGCTTTGAGAACATGGATGCCTTCTTGATCGGCAACAATCGCACGGTTGAGAACGTCAAGCTCCTGTTCCAGATCGGTGACCTCATATTTCAAATAAAATAACGCAACGCTCATTATGGCTGCGAGTAGAAGCGTGAGTATCGTCGTTTGTCGCATGCTCCTCTTCTCCTCTATATACCTGAATTATTTGACCAAGCTGATGCATCATTGCGCTCAGCGACTCGTAACCGGGCAGACCGCGCCCGTGGATTTTGCGAAGCTTCATCCTTCCCCGGTTTGATTGCGCCGCGTTTCAATAAACTGAAACTCGGGATCGGCGCTGCATCGGGCAATTCAGGTAGGTGGCGGGAACCACGCCCAGTTGCTCCACTATGCTCATGGAGGAAGGATTTCACTTTGCGATCTTCCAGGGAGTGGAAGGAAACAACGGCCAGACGGCCGCCGGGAGCCAATATTTGTTCAGCCCCTATCAAGCCACGTTCAAGCTCACCGAGCTCGTCATTGACCTGAATTCGAAGCGCCATAAAAGTCCGGGTTGCGGGATTAATTCCATCCTTTGAACGACGCACAATGCGATGAATAATCTCGACCAGGTGAGAGGTGGTCAAAATTGGGTTGTCTTCGCGGGTTTCAACAATAGCGCGGGCAATGCGGCGGGCATAGCGCTCCTCGCCATAGTGATAAATGACATCGGCAATTTCTTCTTCCGGCGCTTGATTAACAAAATCGGCGGCCGTAGGTCCTTCATCTGCCATGCGCATATCGAGCGGACCATCGAAGCGGAATGAAAATCCACGTACCGGATCGTCAATCTGCGGCGAGGAGACACCAAGGTCGAGCGTCACACCATCGACTTTGGTCACACCCGCATCCGCCATCAGCGAGGCCATATCACCAAAGCAGCCTTCAAGCACAGTGAGGCGGCCATCATATTTGCTGCTGAGTTCTGCGCCAAAAGTAATCGCCGCAGGATCTCGGTCAATGCCAAAAACCTGCGTTGCGGCTGTCTCTAATATTGCCTGGCTATAGCCTCCGCGGCCAAAGGTGCCATCAACATAAATACCGCCATCGCGGGGGGCTAGGCCATCGATCACTTCCTTGATCATCACCGGGATATGATCAGCTGTCATGATGCGCCCTCCGCTTTGGACCCATCGCTGGATCTAAGACGCAAGGTGGCACCCCGCGAACGGGCGCGCTCAAAGGCTTCGGCATTATGGGTTTCATAAGCGCCGGCTTCCCAAATCTGAAAGCGTGTTCCGCGACCGACAAAAACAGCCTCAGCGCCGAGGCCGGCATAATCAATCAGCGCTTTCGGCAGCAGAACACGACCTTCGGTGTCATAGGCAAGTTGGTGGGAGTTCTCGAGGATTGTCGTCGCGAGATCGTCCTGTTCATCCGAAAACAATTCCAAGTCGTCCAGGCTATCGATGACACGCTGAATAAAAGCCTCACCACAGCCTTCAATGGCGGGAAATTTGAAGGAGCGGTAGACGTAGATACCAGAGAATTCAGATTTTGCGGAATTGGGTACAGAAAGGGCGTCGCGAAACGGCTTGGGAACCGATACACGCCCCTTTTTATCAATCTTATTGATATGCCGGCCAATTAACGCAGCCATTTTTTTCCCGCCTCAACACTAATGACGGCAGACTTTTTCAGCTTTTCATGAGA
>CAJXJM010000183.1 GCA_913054205.1 uncultured Rhodospirillaceae bacterium | reverse complement strand
CATATCAATCACACCGTCTACATTTAGGGCCGGGTCGTTGCTAACAATAAAGACAACCGGCACTTCTCCCCAGCGTGGATCAGATTTACGCACCACCGCAACATCAACAATTCGAGCATCGAGCATGATGTACTGTTCAATCTCGGCAGGATAAATATTCTCACCGCCAGACTTAATCATATATTTAACTCGGTCGACGAAATCCAATAAGCCTTCGGGAGTTCGTCTGAAGACATCCCCCATATGAAACCAGCCATTGCGGAAGGCTTCTCGGTTGGCACTCTCGTTTGCCCAATAGCCCGAAAAAAGACTTGGACCTCTAATCGCGAGTTCGCCGGGCTCGCCTTCGGGCACGTCATTGTCGTCCGCATCAACCAACCTAATCTCGCAAAAGCTATTTTGTTTTTTTGACAGTATTTCTGGGGCAGTGCCGATCGCTACTAAATTTCCGGATGCCGGTGGATTGCCAGTTTCTGTTGATCCAAAAGTATTGAAGTAGGGCGCATTCAACAGCGTTGTAATTTCTTTAAGTTGGGGCCGAGGCACCAAATCTGCCATGGCACCGATCAAGCCAATTGGTTTCGGTTTGGCATCCAGTCTTTTCAAATGACCAATAAAATCATCAATCATACCAGGAACAACTGTTAGATAATGTACCGGATAGGTTTCTATCGTATTTATCATTTGCTCTGGCTGATAACCGTCAATAACGACAACCTGGCCACCTCGAAGTAGCGTCGCAATTGTGAAATCGTTTGAGCCCATATGAAAAAGCGGTGTCCAGGCGATAAATGTATCTTTATCGGGCGCATTGGTTTCAGTCGCGAATATCAACGCTCGCGTAATCAGGGCTCGGTGACTGATCAGCGCCCCCTTTGGCAAGCCTGTAGTACCGCTGGTGAAAATAATGACCATGCCGTCTTCCGCATCGACAGCGACGTTGGGTTCATGGTCAGAATGTTTGGCGATCATTTTTTCATAGTCAGTCCCGATGACAATGTTCGCCTTGGAGCCAAGTTGCTCAAGAACATCCGTGTAGTCAGGCGTCGCAATGATCAGTTTAGGCGTCGTTAACTCAATACAATGGGCAAGTTCCTCATTTGAGGAGCGCCAATTAAAGTTAACGGTAATGCCGCCAATTTTTGCCGAAGCCAGTTCAGCTTCAACATAGGCCATACAGTTGCGCGCTAATAATCCAACGCAATCCCCTTGTTTTACGCCCTGGTCGAGCATCGCATGAGCCAGCTGATTTACGCGCGTATTCAGATCTGCATAACTGAGTTTTCGGTCTCCTTCGATCAAGGCAATGCTGTCACTATTCTGGCGTGCGGTCTCCCTAAACAGACTGCCGACATTTGTCGAGCCAGCCTGAATGACTTCTGGGGAAGGTGAATATATATTCTTTTCTTGAACCATAAAAAATTACGCCTGAGGTTCGACCAACGCCAAAACACGCACCGGACTACCAGAACCTTGGCGAATTTTAAGAGGCGGGGTAATCAGCAAAGATCCGCTTGGTGGTAATTTATCAAGATTGGTCAAAGCTGGCAGTCCAAAGCGCCCGCGCCCATGCATAAGATGGTGACATGGATAGGGTAGATTAAAGTGCTGAGCCTGACCGGCATCTGTGCCAACAGCCTCGCCGCCAAATCCAATCACGTCACGCTCATCGATCAGCCAGGGGACCAAGTCTTCGTGGGGGCCAGGAGTGTGCGCACCGGCCGCGTCCAAATTCAGATAATCAACCGGATTACTTTTCAAAGACCAATCTGTGCGCATGAGGAGCCACGATCGAGGTGGAACTCTACCGTGCTTCTCCTCCCAGGCCTCAACTTGCTCAATGGTTAGGAGATAATCAGGATCTTCTGCAGCATCCGCCGAGCAATCAATAACGCAGGCTTGGGCAATAAACATTTCAGGTGGAATAGTGTCGGTGGCGTTATTTGGCAAATCCTTTCCAGAAATCCAATGGATCGGTGCATCGAAATGGGTGCCGGTGTGTTCACCGCAGGATATATTGTTCCAATAGATCGCTGGCCCGCGGTGGTCATAGCGAGATATTTCTTCCATTCGAAAAGGCCATGACTGACCCAGTTCAGGTGGCAGAACAATCGTTGGCGACTTTTGGTCAAGCGTCATCGTTAGATCGACAACCTGGATACCGCCACCCGTGATACCTCCGAGGAGGCTCGATAGGAGGCCGGGGTTATTTTTCTCAGGATTTGTCATCGGTTCAAAAACTCCCTATCGCGCCCCTTAAGATTTAATGGCACGTTCAATTTCTTTTGGATTTTCCACCATGCGCTGGATAATTTCCTCGGCCACGGCGCCGATAGGAATATCCTCGATGCCCTTTTTTAGAGCGCCAACAATGCGGGTTGCTGTGGCCTCAGGCACCAGTTTTGGCGGCGGTGCAAGCTGGTTCCACTCATCTTCGATGGGTCCAATGAAAGCATTGACGACACGCACACCTCCTTCGGCCAGTTCTGCGCGCAAACAATGAGAAAGCGAAAGCGCCGCTGCTTGGGATGCAGAGTATGTTCCAAGCGCTGGATTATTAACCCAGGCATAGGCGGAAAAAACATTGAGCCAGGCGACGGAGCCGTGATGTCCATCAGACCCGCGCGCGCGCATGACCGGACCAAACTCACCGGCTAAGCGTATGAGACCATGATAATGAATTTCCATTTCGTCATGCGCGACATTGAGATCAAACCGATCTATCAAACCACCGCTTCGCAAATGATAACTGTTATTGACCATGATCTCGACTTTATCACCGATCATCGCGGCAAGTTCCTCAACTGAGTCCGAGTCCGTCACATCAAGCGGCATGATATTTACGTTTTCCATCTTGCGTATTTCTTCGAGATGAGGACTGACCCTCCAGGGTTGTGCCTCTCCCACAAAAATTTTTCGCGCACCAGCGTCAGCGAACGCCTTGGCGAGCCCGAGTCCAAGCTCGGTCTTACCATCCACAATAAGAACCCGTCTGTCTTTTGGATTGAATTTCATTTCACGCAATTGCAAATCATCCTCTTCATTGGTTGAGGGTTTCTCAGTTCTCGCGGTCACGATCGCATGGCCAGCCCGGTCAATATCAAGCGACATACGAACGCGCTCCCCTTGAACGCAGTCTTCCGCCAAATGAACAACAATTGAAGGACCAACATCAGCAACGACAATCCCCAGGCGCCAAGGAAGTCGGTCTCTAAAAAATAAATCGTTTGAATGTAGTAAAGTCGTTTCTGCCAAAAGCGTGCCACCATCTGAAACGTCTCGCCATTCCAATGCGTCGCTTAAACAATTTGAGCAAATTTGGCGGGGTGGATATTGCACTGCCTCGCATTCTTCACATGTCTGCAGAGCAAATCTGCCGCTGGCTGCCATCGCCGTCAGACCATGCGCTTCGCGAGATCGATTGCCTGGTGGCATTGTTGGCAGGCGTGTGCGTTTTATAGGATTTTTTCTTTTCGGTGGCGATAACTTCCGGGTCATGCAGCACTCCGCTTCAAAATTGCGGCTGAAGTGCAAAGACCGCGATCATAATTGATCATACCAAAGCAAGACGCTAATCCGTGTACTGCATTTGGAACCGCTTTTCCAAGAGTTTGATCGGTCAATTGCCGAAGCGTTTCAACAATACCGAGATATCCACCGCCAGCCCCGGCTTGTCCTGCAGACAGTTGGCCGCCGGAGGTATTATAAGGAAAATCACCTTGGGTCGTGAGGTTGCGATCTGCAATAAACGCCGCCGCCTCACCCTTTGCGCAAAAGCCCAAATCTTCAATTTGCATGAAACAAATTATGGGGTAATCGTCATAGGCTTGGAAAACGTCAATATCTTCCGGACCAATGCCAGCGTGCTCATAGAAATCGTCTGCGTCTACAGCCCAGCCTGCTCGTATTTGAACGGGGTCTTCCGGAAAAGCATTGTGTCGCTCTATGGTTGAAAGGATTGTCGCGTAATCAAGATCAAGTGATTTCGCCCGCTCAATTGACATAACCAGGAACGCTTCAGCCCCCGCGCACGGCATGACACAATCAAACAGACGCAAAGGCTCAGCAATAATCCGAGCATTTAAATATTGCTCCATATTTAGCGGGCGCTTCATCATTGCATGAGGAACATCGAGGGCATTTTCGCGCTGAGCGATGCATATTTTGCCAAAGTCTTCCCGCGTTGCACCATATTCCCGCATATAATAATCAGTTAGAAATGCAAAACTTGAATTAGGACCACCGGAGCCATAGGGATAGACGGCATCGTTTGCAAACTGACTGAACGTCGCAATGGTTTGCCGGAAGGTGTCGACGTGATTTGTATCGGCACCCATACAGGCTACAATCTCAGCGTCACCAGATTGAACGGCCCGTGCGGCGCGCCTGAGAGCAACGCCACCCGCCGCACCGCCCATCGGTATATGATCCAACCATCTTGGAGACACTCCCAAATGTTGAGTTAATCCAACAGCAGAATCCGGGTTCAGCGTAAAACTTGAAACGCAAAACCCATCGACTTCATTTTTTTCAATACCTGCTTTTGAAATTAAATCCGCCAAGGCGCGACCACAGAACCAATGTGCGCTCTTTAAGGAATATCGAGAATAGGGTACCGTTACTGGCACACAAACGGCAACTCCTTCATAATTATGGCGCCGCATCAACAAATTAGAGCCCTTTCGGATGGGTCATAAATTCTTCAATTAGAGCCGGGTCGGGTAGCGCAAAGTCATTGGTTCGGCTGACTACAAGACCGGTCAGTCGCTTTAACTTCACAGCCACCTCCGTCATTTTAACGAGGATCGGAATGCCATTTATCACTGGTGCGCCATCAACATTGTGGTTAAAGACACCGCTGAATAACAACATCGGAATGCCACCGCCGGGGATAATCACATCGACACCCTGTTCAACCAGCGGCTTTGCCTGATCCTCAAACAATTGAACCACCTCGTCGAGGCCGCCCTCATTATCGAACGCCGCGAGAATGGAACCTGGCTGAAAATCCATGGCATGAACGCCAGTCACCCGCTCTCGAAGACCGTATTTTCCGATCTGATGATGGAACCAGGATTTATAACGAGGATTAATGGTCACAATGCCGATTTGCTGACCGAGTTGGCAGGCATAAAGCATGGATGCTTCGCCTAGGGATAGAACCGGAATATCAACCGAGGCCCTCGCTTCGTAAAGACCTGCGTCTTGAAAATGCCCAATGGCAAAGGCATCATAGCCTTCTCGCTCGGCGGTAATTGCATTGGCGATCATATCGCGCGCGCATCGAAACTCGGACAATGAATGGGCATAAGAATCGGGCGGCGTTATTCCCTTTATGTCCACCGTCGTTTCATCATCGACTATGTGTTCAAAATGCTTCCTCAAGTTAACCCAATAGGTCCCCGCATTCTCTTCGTCGACATAACTTTGATAGGCAATGCGCATCGGTTCCAACGTATCTGCTCCTCCAAAATCCTTAAAATATCAAATGTGTTAAATTTTATGCACATTAGCATGTCAAAAATCTCGAACACACTCAACACGGCATTGTTACATTAACTAGATATTTATGGAAATGACTTTGAGATAGCATGATTGATTCAGAAAATTTCATATCGCCGCCACCGCATTTCACCCCATATAGTCCGACATGCGATTTGGATCATGTCAAATTTAGGCAATGTCAGTGTAAATTGAGTTGATCTCAAATCGCAGTATTGAGTAATTATCAGAT
>CAJXJM010000182.1 GCA_913054205.1 uncultured Rhodospirillaceae bacterium | reverse complement strand
AACACGTTTTCTAAGTGTCTCAATATAGGCCCGGAATTTTTTCAAATCACCGGGGGTGTCGACACTGCCAGGACCCGGGATCAAAGTTTTAAATTTTAGGCTTTCAGCGGTTTTGATCTGCTTGATCAAACCATCAATATTGGTGCGCGGAAAATTGCGGAACGGCAGCCGGTCCTTAGAGGCCAGATCAACAATGAAAGCGGCGTTTTCAGGCCGCGCCGTGGCCAACGCCGAGATATTTAAGCTCAAATGTTTTGCCGCCGAGCCGAAAAATCAATTCATCCTCGAAGGTCATTGTCGGCCAGCCGGTTCTAGCTTTACCGGACAAAACTTCGGCGCGCACTTTTTCATGGGCGACGACTTCAACGCCTTTGCCCCATTCTTCACCGCCGGTGACGTGGTCGCCGTGACTATGAGAATAGATCGCGTGGCTAACAGGTTTGTTGAAGCGCTTTTTAACTTCGCCCCTAAGCCATTTCACCACACCCGCATTGATCGGATCGGTAACGACAACGCTGTCTTTGGTAACAACAAGCATGCCGAAATGAAAATTGTTCTGGTAGCGATAAATATCGCCGGTGACATTTTTAATCGAACGTTTTGGCGGACCACTTGGCCGCTGTGCGTTTGCGTCTGAAATATATGTAAACCCAAATACAGCCGTTGAAAAAATTATTGCCTTCAATGTTTTGCTTAGCATAACGAATTTCTCCCAAATGATTTTTGTGTTGTTCTGTAAACAACGCACAAGCGGCCCTATTCCGCCAAATCACCTATTTGTTAGACGTTATTCGCCTTCATCGAAGCCCATTTCGGCGAGGATGCGGGTGATGGTTTCTTCGTCCAATTCGTGAATATGCTTGGCCATCAGATTGGCAAGGAGGGTCGCCTTGGGATGAAGGCCGGAAGTATCCACCGGCACGCGGGGGTGGGACAATTGCGCGAGCTCTTTAAGATCATCAACTTCATCCCAGATCAATTCAAAATACATTGCGATCTGCATGACAAAGCCTGGGCCCGGACGCCCGCGATTGCCGTGCTCAAGCGCCGATAAATAGGCGGAGGACACTTGAAGATCTTCCGCCATTTGTTTGAGCTGAATGTTTTTCGCCGCTCTAAGTTCGCGCACACGTTTGCCGAAAGGGGTCATGGCCTACCCCCTCCCGCCCCATCACTGGCTCTCTTCCTTTTCAACAAAACATAGAGCGCGCCGGTGCCACCATCTGAAGGTGTTGCGTGGCTAAACGATAAAATCCGGCTGCGGTTAGGTTCTTGGTTGAGCCAGCGCGGCACCATTTCGCGAAGCACGCCGATTTGTCTCTCATTGTCGTCAAGCTTCAACCCCTTACCCGTGATCACCAAGACGCAGCGTTTGCCGGCATTCGCCGCGCCCGCCAAAAATCCATTGAGCGCGCGGTGTGCTTCGTCTTGGCGGTGACCATGGAGGTCCAGCCGGGCTTCGATCGGCATTTTGCCGCGCTTCATCCGTTGGGCAGAGCGTTTATCAAGGCCGGGCGTATCGCCATGACGGAGTTCAGGCTGATCTGATTTTTGGGCCTGAGGCTCCGCCCTCAGCTGCGCATTCGGCGCGCGGATAATGGCAGGGTTTTCTTTTGGCGGTGAATTATCAATCTGTTTTTTAATATCTCTGCCGGGCAGGGAATCGACATCTTTCATGGCAAAGGCCAGAAGATCGGCGTCACTGATTTCGGGTTTTTTGGATTTTTTGGCCATCAGACATCATCAACAATAATAATATGCAAACGGCGCGGGCCATGAATACCCAATTGAATTTTCTGTTCGATGTCACCGGTGCGCGACGGGCCGGTAATCCAATTAACCACCCTTGGCATATTAGAATTGCGTTCGTCTCGTAGTCGCTTCCAGGTTGCTTCATAATCGCCCGTCACTCGAGAGCGCGGCAATACAACGACATGAGTTTCCGGCAAAAAGTTCAGCGTGGTTGGGTTTTCGGGCGCAGCGTGCAGAACCAATGTGCCGGTCTCAGCAACGCCGGCAAACGCCACGGCCAGTCCAACTTGATCGGTTTCTTCGGCGATGCCACAGTTTCGGGTCAAGGTTGGTTGCTGGGACCAATCAACGTTTTCCAATAGAGGGTCCTCCGATGATTTCACTTCACTTGGAAGGTTCTGACTGGATAGATACGTCGTCAGGGCTGCCGGCAGATCATCCATATTTTCGATGCGGTCGGTTGTCGCCGAAACTTCTTCGGCCCAGTCGCGGAACATTTGCACTTGGTCATCTGGCGGCACCTGCGCGCGATTTGGAATAAGATTTTTGGGCGGCGTCGCGATACGCGCAGCGGCTGCCGCATAGCGCGTTTCTTTTTCGCCCGCCTCATTGAGCGCGGCGCCAATTTTGCCAAGGATGCTTTCTCTCGAACTCACTTGTTCCGCTCCTTCCACAAGGCTTGAAAGGTTTTGCCTTGCGGCGCGGGAAAATTGCGACTGTCAGTCCAGCCGCTCATCAACATGATAGATTTAAAATGACCTTTTTTGCCGGCAAACTTCGCCACGACCTGCATTTTCATACCAACCAGGAAATGATAGAGCGCCGGTCGCTTGGCAAACATCGCCCACCATTTAAGCCCCCATTTGGTTTTCCAATCGGTGAGATCGCGCTCAAAAACCTGATCGCGCCAGCGCCGAAGGAGGGCCGGCAAGGGAATGCGAACAGGACAAACTTCTTCGCATTTACCACAGAGCGTCGACGCCTGCGGCAAGTGCGATGCCTCATCCAGTCCCATCAGACCCGGGGTCAGGACCGCGCCCATCGGACCGGGATAAACCCAGCCATAGGCATGGCCACCGACAGCGTTATAGACCGGGCAGTGATTGAGGCAGGCGCCACAGCGAATACAACGCAGCATTTCTGAAAAATCACCCGCCAGCAAATCGGTGCGACCATTATCCAGAATAACGACATGATATTCTGCCGGACCGTCAAGATCGGCCTCTCGGCGCGGGCCCGTTGAAAAAGTTGTATAGGACGACATTTCCTGGCCGGTCGCCGAGCGCGCCAGCACGCGCAGCAAGGTCGTCACATCTTCCAGCGTCGGTACAATTTTTTCGATGCTCGCCAGTGCGATATGAACTTTTGGCAAGGTTTGCGTAAGATCACCATTGCCTTCATTGGTGACAATCACGCTGGTACCGGTTTCAGCGATGAGAAAATTAGCCCCCGTGAGGCCGACATCGGCCTCTATAAATTTATCCCGCAGCATGGCACGGGCTTCGGACAATAGATCATCCGGATCTTCCAACGAACGATCCGGCGCAAGGTCTGTGTGCGTTTTTTTGAACGCTTCCGCGACCTGTTCTTTGGTGACGTGAACAGCCGGCGCAATAATATGGCTCGGCATTTCGCCGCGAAGCTGAATGATGTATTCGCCGAGATCGGTTTCTATCGGCACAATATCATTTACTTCAAGATACTCATTGATGCCAATTTCCTCACCGATCATCGACTTGCCTTTAGTGACGGTTTTGGCATCCGCCTGTTGGCAAATTTCCAGAATGATCGCGCGGGCCTCATCTTCATTTGCCGCCCAATGCACATGGCCGCCGCTGGCTTCGACATTTTGCTGATAGATTTCGAGATAGACATCCATATGGGCGATGGTGTGGGTTTTGATATCCCGCGCCTGGTCTCGCAGTTCTTCAAATTCTTCGAGACGTTCGCTGGCGATTTTGCGTTTTGCGACAAAACCGGTTTTGATGCTTTTTAAGGCATGCTGTAGCTGTTCATTCGCCAGCGCCTCTTTAACATTGCTTTTAAACTGTGAGCTGGTTGATCTAACCATTTGCTTCACCAATTGGGGCCGTATCGGTCATGCCCGCCAGAACTTCAGCAACATGACGGACTTTAAGATTTGACTCTTTGCCTTCATCCTTGAGGCGGCTGAGCTTGCCTTGAATATTCATCAGACAGCCTAAATCACCACCGAGGACCACCTCTGCATCGGTCTCAGACAAGGCATCGATGCTTTTGCCCACCATGTGATCTGAGATATCAGAGTATTTAACGCAGAACGTGCCGCCAAAGCCGCAGCAGGTTTCAGCCTCCTCATATTCTTCGATGATTAAGCCTTCCACTTGTGCCAATAATTGTCGCGGCTGATCTTTAACGCCGAGTTCACGCAAACCGGCGCAGGAATCATGATAGGTCACTTTTTGATCCAGGGAGACGTCTAGGTCTTGGATGTTCATCACATCGATTAAAAACGATGTGAGCTCATAGGTCTTTTTGGCAAGATTAAACACCCGCGGTGTCATTTCCAAATCATCGGCAAATAGCTTTGGGTAATGCTCTTTGATCATGCCGGCGCAAGACCCGGAAGGAGCAACAACATACTCGAACTCTTCGAAGGCATCGACAATAAGCCGCGCAATATCTTTGGCGTCTTTGGTATCACCGGCATTATAGGCGGGCTGACCACAACAAGTCTGGCTTTCAGGTACAAAAATTTGGCAGCCGGCATCTTCGAGCAGTTTAACAGAGGCAAATCCAACGCTCGGCCGCATTAAATCAACGAGGCAGGTTACGAAAAGGCCGACCTTCGAGCCAGAACTGAAGGATGCTTTTGGAGAAGAATTTGGCATAAAGCCAAAATGCCGATTAACTGAAATAAAGTAAAGTCCAGAAAACTTTAAGGTGGGAATTTTACCGTCGAAGAGACCGCGGCAGCAAAATATAAAGCTGGCCGGTTTGTTTCATGCGGCCGGCGGCTTGCCGCGCCTGATCGCCTGCGCCCCAGAAATAATCACCCCGAACCGGGCCGATGATAGCGCCGCCGGTATCTTGGGCAATCATCAAGCGGCGCAATGGGGAATGTGTCAGCGGATGGCTGGTATCGAGATAAATCGGCGCGCCCATCGGCAAATATTTGCGGTCAACGGCGAGACTTCTGCCGGGCGTAAGGGCCACGCCTTGAGCGCCAATTGGTCCGGCTCCATCTTTAAGCTCCCGGAAAAAGACATAGGATTTATTTTTATTCATCAAAGCGGCAGCCCGGCTCGGATTGCGTTCGAGCCACGAGCGAATGGTTTGCAAGGACACATTTTCCTTTGTCAAAGCGCCATTTTTCACCAATTCTCGGCCAATCGCATAATAAGGCTGGCCGTTGCGACCGGCGTAACCAACACGGACAACCTCGCCACTATCTAAGAGAACCCGGCCAGAGCCCTGAATTTGCAAAAAGAACGCATCAATCGCATTGTCGACCCAGAGCAATTCCAAGCCTTTGCCTTTAAGCGCGCCTTGGGTAATGCTGGCCCGGCTGGCGTACGGCACAAGCCTGCCATTTTTTAGACGGCCTGCCAGCTCCCTGCCTTTCCAGTCTTTTCGAAATTGGCCAAGATTGGCCGACACCAGATCAGGCGGACGGCGATATAGGGCAACATTATACTTACGGGATGGCCGCCGGGAGCCGCGCAATTGAGGCTCGAAATAGCCGGTGAACAGGCCCCGAGATTTGCCATTGTCATTCAGTCGATAGGGATCAAACCAACTTTCGAAAAATCGCCGGGCATTATCTTGAGAAATGCCGGCGCTAAATTCAGAAGTTGCCCGGCAGATTTGCTGCCAGTTTCCCATCGCGCCGGCAAATCCATTTCTGCCAAGTTGCTTGACCGCGGATTGTTTGAAAATTTTTGTGCAGGACCGCAAAAAAGCGCTGAATGCCGCCGCATGGTTGTCTCGCCGCCAATCCGCGAGATGCGAAAAATCAACAGCCGCGAGCCCAAGTTTTGGCGCGGCCGGTTTGGATTCT
>CAJXJM010000181.1 GCA_913054205.1 uncultured Rhodospirillaceae bacterium | reverse complement strand
TTTGTGGCTCGTCTATTGTATTCAGAGAATTGGATTCAATCGTTGTTGTCGGCCGAGAAAATGCGGTCGCCGTGTTCGAGCCGCTCGGCCCAGCAAAAGCCATTGCCGCTGATAAAATGACCCTCAAAGAAGACTATGAAAAGGCATTGGCGCTTTATCGGTCTGCTGACTTTTCAAATGCCCGGAAGATATTTGAAAAAAATTCTGAGTACGATCCGGTTTCAAGCGTTATGTTGGAACGCTGCCAAAATTATCTCGCCACGCCACCTGAAAACTGGGATGGCAGCTTCGAGTTAAGTAGTAAGTAGTTAATTAACCTTCACCGATAAGCTCAAGCCACTCTTCTTCAGATAAAAGTCTCACGCCGAGCTCTTCTGCTTTTTTGGCTTTGGAGCCAGCGCCGGGACCAGCGACGACTAAATCCGTCTTTTTGGAGACTGAGCCTGCGACCTTGGCACCTAACTGCTCAGCCTTGGCTTTTGCCTCTCCGCGGGTGACGGTTTCAAGGGTGCCGGTAAAGACAATTGTTTTGCCGACGATTGGAGAGCCGCTGTCATCGGGCGCTTCAAAATCCTCGATCGTGAGTTGGGCCTCAAAATCATCCAATAGGGCTTGGTTGTTTTCTTCGTTAAAAAAGGAAATCAGATCCTTGGCGACGGAGGGACCGACGCCATCGATATTGTTTAAATCACTAAGCGCATCTGAGCCAATCACAGTCGCTTCCTGCATCGCTTGGCGCAAGGCACCGATGGAGATGTATTGCTTGGCGAGTAATCTGGCATTTGCCTGACCGATCTGGCGAATACCAAGCGCAAAAATAAAACGGTCGAGCGGAACCGTGCGGCGCAATTCTATCGCTGCCAAGAGTTTGTCGACTGATTTGTCACCCCAACCTTCGCGGCCCCTGAGATCATTTTCATGTTCGTTCAAACGAAATATATCGGCAGCTGTCTTAATGAGCCCCTCATCAAAGAATGCTTCGACATGTTTGCTGCCAAATCCTTCAATATCAAAAGCGCCGCGCGAGACAAAATGCCGAAATCGTTCAACAATTTGCGCCTCACAGATAGAGCCACCTGTGCAGCGGCGGACAGCCTCACCTTCATCTCTGACAGCGTCAGAGCCGCAAATTGGGCATTTGATGGGGTATTTAAACGCCTTTGAGCCTTTGGCTCGTTTTTCCAGCACGACCTCGACAACTTGCGGGATGACATCACCGGCGCGTTGAATAACCACCGTATCACCGACCCGGATATCTTTACGTGCGATTTCGTCTTCATTGTGCAGCGTTGCGTTTGAAACGACCACGCCGCCGACAGTCACGGGTTCCAGCTTGGCAACCGGCGTCAATGAACCGGTCCGGCCGACTTGAATATCGATGTCATTGATAACTGTCTGGGCTTTCTCGGCAGGAAATTTATGGGCCGTCGCCCAGCGCGGTGCGCGGCTGACAAAACCGAGACGTTCCTGCCAATCCAAGCGATTGACCTTATAGACGACACCATCAATATCGTAATCAAGACTTGCCCGCTGCTCGGCGATTTCGGTGTAGGCCGCCATTAGGCCGGCCAGATCATTGCAGACTTTGGTCAAGGGATTGACTTGAAACCCCCATGCTTTCAGTTGTTCAAAGAACGCCCATTGGGTATCGCCGACCGGTTCGCTTAGTTCGCCCCAGGCATAGGCAAACATCTTAAGCGGGCGCGACGCGGTAATGGATATATCCAATTGCCGAAGTGAACCTGCCGCAGCATTGCGCGGATTGGCAAAAACCTTATCGTCTGCCTTCTCTTGGCGTTTGTTAAGCTCGGCGAAATCAGATTTAGCGAGATAAACTTCGCCCCGCACTTCAACCACTTCCGGCACATTGCCTTTAAGCTCGAACGGCAATTCCTTGAAGGTCTTAACATTGGCCGTGACATCTTCTCCTACAGCTCCGTCGCCTCGAGTGGCGGCTGATATAAACTTACCTTTTTCATAACGAAGCGATATCGACAGGCCGTCGATTTTTGGCTCAGCGACCATGTCGAGCGGAATCGACGGATCATCGGTAAGTTCCTTCAGGAACCGCCGAACGCCGGTTAGAAAATCTGCCAGTTCTTCTTCTGAAAACACATTGCCGAGCGACAACATCGGGCGGGCATGGGCGACTTTTGAAAAGCCGCTAGTTGGCGTTGCTCCGACCCGCTTGGAGGGGCTATCTTTTCTAATCAAATGCGGAAAAGCTGCCTCCAAATCCTGATTGCGTTGCCGGAGGGCATCATACTCACCATCCGAAATGCTTGGCGCATCGTCCTGGTAATAAGCTTTGTCATGGGCGTTTATTTCTGTTGCGAGGTCCTTAAGCTCTGCGCTCGCCTCCATATCCGTCAGCTGGTCAACCGGTAATGGTTCATTGCTCATTGCGCGGCCTCGACGCTCTCGTCTGCCCCCAATAAACTTAACGCCGCCGCGCGCGCCTCTTCCGTGATCTTGGCACCCGACAGCATGCGCGCTATCTCTTCGGTACGCACCTCCCCAGAGAGTTCACCGACTTGGGTAATATTTCCTTCTTTGTTCGCCACCTTGCTAATTTGCCAATGGCTGTTACCACGGGCCGCCACTTGCGGAGAGTGCGTCACGACCAACACCTGAACATCTTCAGCCAAGCGTGCCAATCGATCTCCAACGGCAGCCGCTGCGGCACCGCCGATGCCCGCGTCAACCTCGTCAAAAATAATGGTCGGCACCGCATCCGCATCCGCCAACACGACTTTTAACGCCAGCATAATGCGCGCAAGCTCACCGCCAGAGGCTACCTTATGGATTGGTCCAGCGGCAGTATTTGGATTGGTTTTGACTTCAAAAGAAATATATTCAACGCCAAACTCGTTCCACTCGCTTTCCTCCAATGGATCAAGCCGGGTTTGGAAGCTGGCCGCTTCTAACTTTAAAGGAGGAAGCTCGCTGGTCACCGCCTTATCGAGCCTATCAGCCGCTTTTTTACGCGTTGCTGATAGTTTTTTTGCTGCAACACTATAGCTCGCTTTTGTAGTTTCCACCTTTTTTGCCAATTTTTCTAAATTGCCTGCACCATCTGTGAGCACCGCCAATTGCTCTTCCATTTCAGCCAGAAGTGCCGGTAATTTCTCGACATCTGTGTTGTGCTTACGCGCCAGACCACGGAGTGCAAACAAACGCTCTTCAAGGCGTTCCAATTCATCCGGATCGAGCTCCATTAGATTTGAAACCCGTTCAAGCTCGGCAATTCCTTCGGTTGCCTCTAGAAGCGCACGTTCCAATGCGGCAACAGCACCATCGAATTGCCCGCCGGCTTTGTCCGCTACCTTCTCGACCTTTTGCAATGCAGAGCGGAGGCCACTTTCAACGCCTTCGCCTTCATTCAAATCTTGAAAGGCTTCTTTCAGCGTTTCGATCAACTGCTCCGCGTTCATCAAAACACTGCGCTTGCCGGCCAGGCCTTCTTCTTCGCCTTGCTTGGGGTCGATCGCTTGCAGCTCATCCACTGCGTGGCGTAGATACTCTTCGTCACGCTTGGCTTTTTCGACATTGGCTTTGGCCTTGTCATATTCGGCTGTGGCGGCCCGCCAATTTTTAAAACCCGAAGACACACTCGCCAATAAATCATCATATCCGCCATAGGCATCGACAAAACGTCGATGAGTTGCCGGATCGAGCAGACCATGGGTTTCCAATTGGCCATGAACCTCAACCAACAACTCGCCGATCTGCTTGAGAAGTGCAACGCTTACCGGCTGATCATTGATAAACGCGCGTGATCGGCCATCTGCGGAAACGACACGGCGCAAGACGAGATTGGATGCTCCCTCGATGCCATGTTCATCCAACAATGTATTGATTTGTTTTGTATCGTTGAGTTCGAACTCTGCCGTCACTGCGCTTTGATCTGCGCCTTGGCGGACGAGATCACTATCGGCTCTGACACCAATTGCCAGGCCAAGGGCATCTAACAAGATTGATTTACCTGACCCCGTTTCGCCTGTCAGCACGCCCAGACCAGCCCCGAATCCCAAATCTAAGCGCTCAATCAACACGACATTCCGGATGGATAAGGTGCGAAGCATGAAATGAGAAGTTCCGTGATTAGAATTTAGGTTTGTTGGATTTAGTCAAACGGCCAATACCATCGGCTTGGTTTAACTTGCGGGCGAACGGTTTTACCTTCGACGATTTCATAAGAATCTATATACCATTCACTGCCGGGGAAATTATGCCCTAACACCGATGCTGTTTTTTTTGCTTGGCTGATCAGCCCAAGAGCCAAATAAGATTCTGTCAATCGATGGAGGGCTTCAGGCACATGTGTCGTGGTTTGGTACTGATCTATGACTTTTTTATAGCGATTAATAGCTCCCAAATACTGAGCTTGATTTTCATAGTAACGGCCAATTTCCATTTCCTTGCCCGCCAAATGATCCTGCGTCAGATCGATTTTCACCGCTGCATCGCGGGAATATTTGCCATTTGGAAAGCGGGTGACAATTTCAGTGAGCGCTTTTAAGGCCAAGCGCGTCATTTTCTGATCTCGGCCAACATCCGAAATTTGCTCATAATAAGATAACGCCTTCAAATAATAGGCGTAGGGCACATCGCGGTTGGAAGGATGAATTCTGATAAAACGATCCAGCGCGATGATCGCGTCGTCATAGGCATTGTTTTGATAAAAACTATACGCCGCCATAAGCTGCGCCTTGGTAGCCCATACGGAATAAGGATGCTGCCGGTCTACTTCCGCGAAAGCCTTGGCAGCTGCGTCATACTCATTATTCTCAAGTTGGGTGACACCTTCATTGTAAAGACGTTCTACCGGCTCCTCTTTATAGACTTCTTCGTCAGCAGCGCAGGCAACCAGAAACAAGGTTGATGCAAAAATTATCAGGGTGCGGGTGAATATCATTTACCAAATACCAATTCTATAAATCTTGTGCGCAAATATATCATTTTTGGGCGGTTTGTCTGCTCAAATTGATCAGTTAATTGTCAAAAACACAAATAAACCGGTGGGTGGGCCAAATTACAATTTCGGCCCACTTTACCTGAAAATTATTTCTTCCTGGCATAGACCGTAACAAATATCTCAAGATGCAATAGATCGATCAAATTGAGCGAAATTCCAACGAGCGGCGCAAATATCGGCTCGGCCAATTTGCCCAACGGTAGTTTGCGAACCGCTGAAGGTGCTACCTTTGACGTCCATTCGATTTTTTCAACGCTAAGACCATGATTCGACAACAGCTTTTGCAAATTTCGGCCGTTAAAATAATTCAAATGTTCAGGCGGAATGATATAGGGCTCATTTTTACCAAGAATATATCTGAACAAATTGTCAAAATTTGGCAAAGCGACGGCAAGCAAGCCATCGGACTTTAAAAGCTTTTGAGCCTTGCCAATCCACTCATTGATATCCAGCACATGTTCGACAATCTGGCTCAAGATGATGACGTCGAAGCTATTGTCGGCTTCATTGAACTCTTCGAAGGGGATATTTTTAGGTTCAAGATTGTTCATATCACTAGCGATTTTACGGTCGCTATTGGAAATCTCCAAAGCCGTTACGTCAAACCCCAAATTAATCGCTTCTCTGGTGAAAAATCCGAAGCCGCAGGCCACATCAAACAGCGTCAATGCACCTTCAGGGCTTGTTGTTTTAACCAATGAATGAGCGGTGCCAACAATACGTTCAGCGTCGACGGAGGAATTCGGCCAGTCCGCTTCTTTTTTAAGTATATCACTTAACGAAACCTCGGCTTCATCTCGGAAACTATTGTCGTGGGTATTATTA
>CAJXJM010000180.1 GCA_913054205.1 uncultured Rhodospirillaceae bacterium | reverse complement strand
TCGAATTCTACTTTGAAGGCGGGCGATGGCGGTGGGAAGGTTGCAGGAAACGCCGCTGTATCCACAGACCTTCCGCTGGTCGACACGTCGCCCGAAGTTAAACCAAGAGCTAAATCAAAAGAGCAAATTGAGGCAGTTGCGGTATCGGTTGAAGCAAAGGAACAGTTAAAAGTCGCGCCCAAACCACCTGCGCAAAAGCCGCTTACGTTAAAACCGTCTGTTGAATCTCCGTCGCCAGAAAAGCCAAAAGAAAAAGCGGCGGCCCCAAAAGCGGAGAAACTCAAATCAGAAATTGAACTTGCAAATTCGCCGGAAAAACCAAAAAAAGAAGTTGAACCTGATCGCGCAGCCGAAATTGCGGCGAAACTGGAAATTCACGCGGCTTGGCTTTTGTCCAATGGGGTGGACGGTGAGAAAGCAAACTTTTCAGGCGAAGATTTATCCGGTGCGGATCTTTCAGAAATCAATTTGGCGACTGTGAATTTGCGCGATGCTGATCTGCAGGATGCAAACCTATTCCGCGCCAATTTGTTTGATGCGGATTTGCGGGGCGCAAATTTGGGCGAGGCTGATCTTCACAATGCGAAACTGCGTCATGCGACATTAACAGCTACCCTTTTGCCCGAAGCAGGACTACGGGGGGCTGATCTCGGTGGCGCTAATCTTTATGGCGCACAAATGGCAGGCGCTGATTTTAAAGATGCAAATTTCCTCAGCACAAATATTCGGGAAGCCGATTTGATCGGGGCCAATTTGACTCAAAGACAGATTGATAAAGCCAACGGAGATCTTTCGACGAAACTCCCACCGGGCATTCGGATTCAAGTCGACTAAACGGAAAGAACCAGCTATTTTTCTTTTCACAATACATTAAAATGGGGAAGTATTTTATGGGTGAGCCTACAGGTAAGTTGCGGCATTTGGCGCTTTCGGTCCCGGACCGACGTGAAGCAACTAAATTCTACCAAAACACCTTCGGCATGGAATTGGTGCGTGAAAATGAAACGCCGATGGCCAGCGTCGCTTATATGTCGGATGGTGTCATGAGCTTGGCGTTGATTGAGTATAAATCTGATGATGCCGCTGGTAAAAAAACCAGTCCCAAAGGTGAAGGCAAGGAATTTGTAGGTCTTCATCATGTCGGGTTTTGGGTTGATGATGTCGAAGCCACAAAAAAGAAAATCGAAGAAAATGGCGGGCGCTATATGATGGGCGAAGTCGCTAAAGATACCGGCGGCAGCACTGGTTATTATGAAATTAAATATCGTGACCCCAATGATGTCATATTCGATATTACCCATAGCGGTTGGTCCGGCGCGGTTAAAGACCCCTAAAAAATTAGTCTGTTGCTATCTGCGAAGCGGCTGAAGAAGGCGGAGGCGGCCTTTTTTTGGCTAAATTCTGCCGTGTTTGCTTGGTAGGTTTTTTGGCATTGGTTTTGCAATCCTACTTGAGTAACAAGTGGAGGAGGATATGGCAGAAAAATTATACAGAGTCCGTGTCATTGAGGAACGTAAGCAGGACCGGCGGTCCGAGCATGATCGCCGCAAGGTTGATCGGCGCTATCCAGAACCAACGGCATGCCTGACACCGGAAGAAATTGCCGCCCTGTTGGTGACGCACTAAATAGTTAATTAAGTGACTGTCACTTAATTAAGGAAGTTGTGAATTGATGTGAATAACTCAACAGTTGATAATTAATATTTAGATTTGATCCGCCCAGCTGACGATACGGTCAGAGACTTCTTCGATCTTTTCCGGCATTTCAGGCGGACACTGAGGATTAACAGTTCTCCGTTATTTTCAGGCATGGATTAAGAGCTACTCGGCAGCCGATCCGTCATGGACCCAGGCAGCATCGGTTTGAACCTGCTTGGTTTCATTCCATTTCTTGAGCATTTCGGGCGCGGTGGAGCGCAATTTTTCCATCATCGCCTCATCGCCAATATGCAATGTAAGTTCCATACGGTGACCACTTGGATCAAAGAAATAAATCGATTCACAAAAGCCATGATTGGTCGGGCCAATGACCTCTACGCCGGCATCTTCCAAAAGTTTCTTGCGTTCCAGCAACTCTTCTTTGCTTTCAACATTGAGCGCCAGATGCTGCACCCAGGCGGGCGTGTTGGGGTCCAGCTGCATTGGCGGTTCTTCCGGCACTTCAAAAAAAGCGACACAGGAGCCATCCTTCATGGCAAAAAAGATATGCATGTAAGGGCATTTCTCGCCGGTCGAGGGAATGGTGTCTTCCGAGACCGCAGCATAATACTCCAGACCTAATAACTTGGTGTAAAAATCGGCCGTTTCCTGCGCATCTTTACAGCGATACGCGGCGTGATGAAGATGGGTAACTGCCATATCAAATCTCCTGTTGGTCTCTTTAGAACAAGTATAACACTAATTTTCTTGGTTATGCCACCGCTGTCGCTAGAGGTGTCGGGTCCTGATATTCCAACACCATGCGCATCAACTGATCGGTTAGTTGGGCGCGAAGCTCAGGTTCACTGTCCCAGAGATTGTTGATCTCGCCAGGATCGGCTTTGAGATCATAGAGCTCGTCCCGTGCATCGGGATGGCCAAGAGTGAAGCGATATTGCCCTGTGATAAGGGTGCGCATTTTCTGGAACCGGGTAAAACCGAGATTGATACGCTGGCGATCGTCTTCAATCAAAATGGCATTCCGGTTGGTTGGCTGATCTCCTGAAATGTCGCCCAATATCGACGTGCCTTGAATGCCGTAATAAGGATTGATGCCGGCGCGCTCCAGCACAGTCGATGAAATATCGATGGTCTGGCCAAGGGCCGTTGTTGTGTTTTCTTTGCGGCCATCAGGATCGCTCCAGATAAAAGGAACGCGGATCATGCCATGGAGGTGGAGCGGGCCTTTGAGCATGAGGCCGTGGTCGCCCATATAATCCCCATGATCGGAGGTAAAAATAATCACAGTATCCTCATCCATACCAAGCTCTTTAAGCTTGGTGAGCACGCGGCCAATTTGAACGTCGATCATCGTAATCATGCCGAAGGTAAGCGCCATGGCTTCTTGAGCTTCGCGTGCATTCACGGCGTAGGGCATTTGTGTGTCGCGCGAGGCTTCTCCCTTTTCCAATTGATCCTTCAAAAATACTTCCATCGAAGAATCGCCGGTGCCGATGGTTTCCGGAATTGGCATGTCATCGGGGTCATACATGTCCCAATATTTGCCGGGCGGCGTAAAGGGATGATGGGGGTCCGGGAAAGAGCATTGGATAAAAAACGGATTGTCATTTTCCGATGCCGCATGCCGGTCTAAATAATCCAAAGTCATGTCACCGATATAAGCCGAGGGATAAAGCTCTTCAGGAAGTTGCGTCTTCCAGGCTTGCGGCGTTGTGATTCGGTTGTCCGATTGGCAGTTTTTGCGGCCGCGCATGTTATTACCGTTGGGCTCTTTTTCCAGCAACCACCGCTCATAAGCACCGCCGACTTCGTCTGAATGCTCGGTGCAAAGATCAACATGCTCAAATCCATAAAAGGGCAGCTTTACATGATGCTTATCATCATCGCGCCACAAATTTGGATTTTCGTTTTCATATTCGTCGCGATGCATGTCCCAATCAAAGGCTTGCAGCGGAATGCCCTTGTCATCGATGGCAAAATCATCGGAAGACGGGTTCCACATCGAAGGCCTGCCGGTCATATTCTGTAAATGTGATTTGCCGATCAATGCGGTTTCATAGCCGTTGTCGGCAAGATGCTCAACATAGGTACGGGCCTGCAGCGAAAGCGGTGTGCCGTTGCAGCGCACACCATGAACGGATGGCATCCGGCCCGTCATCAAGGAGGAACGATTGGGCTGGCACAATGGGTTGGCGACATAAAAGCGGTCAAATCGCGTGCCGGTAGCGGCGATGCTGTCGATATTTGGTGTTTTTACGATATCGTTGCCGTAACAACCAAGATTGTCGGCGCGATGTTGATCGGTAATAAACAGCAGAAAATTGGGTTTTTTCATGAGATGTCTCGTTCGTCCCTATCGTGGCGATGTCGATCAGTGTAATATTTTTTAAAATCAATGCCTTATAGATTAAACATTGAATACATATTCCACATTTGTGCTCAAAAGAGGTTCAATTTGGGCAAAAAATACAACAATTTTTAGTTCATGTATACATAGAAATTGATTTAATTATGTGGGATACTGTCCTTTGGACGCTTAGGAATGTCATATGATTACTCAGTCTGAAATTGCGACGGAGAATATCCGCGATCAAATAATTCGAGGTGAGGTGCCGCCGGGCGCTCATCTGCAGGAAAATCCGTTGAGTGAGCAATTGGGCATGTCGCGCACACCGGTTCGAACGGCATTGAATACGCTGGCTCAAGAGGGCTTGCTCGAATATGTCGCCAAACGCGGCTACCGGGTCAAAGAGTTCACCATCGCTGAGATTGTTGATGCTTATAATGTGCGGGCGACTTTGGAAGGTATGGCCTGTCGTTTGGTGGCGGAGAAAGGCATGGATCGGTGGTCGCGGAGCAAACTTGAGAAATGCATAGAAGACGGCGAAGCGATCATACAAAAAACCGGCGCGGAAATTACCGATGATAATTTTGATGGCCAAGCTTGGCGGCAAATGAACACAACTTTCCATCAAACAATCATCGAAGCTTCGGAAAATTCGTTTCTCCAACAGCAAATCAAACAAATCATCTTTATCCCGGTTGCGGCGTTGTTTGTCTTGGCCGATTGGGGCAGCCGGGTGAATGCAGGCAACATCAAACGAGCTCAAGTTGATCATATCAATATTGTGGATGCGTTGGAGCGCCGCCAATCGGCAAGAGCAGAGGCACGTATGCGCGAGCATCTTGAAAATACCGGCCGGGTTATTCAGGACTATTATGAGAATACCCAAGAGACGCATATAGAAGACGATCAGTCGGTCGCCTAATTAAGCCCAAAATAGGCTTGTCGCCTGTTCTCTATCATCCTACCTATAGGCCATGACCCAATCCGCCCCTTCTTATAAAATTCACGGACGCATCGCCCGCGAGGATGTCGAAAGCGGCCTGCTCGAGGAAATGGTTGCTGAAATGGAACAACAAGGCCATTTTCGCCGTCTGCCACAGCCAGAGCGGGACCAATCCCGCTGGGATATATTGGCGAAACTGCCGCCCGATCAAGACGTTTGGTTGTTTGCATACGGCTCTCTGATCTGGAGCCCGATGATCGAATTTGTCGAACAACGTCAGGCCAGGTTGTTTGGATATCATCGCCAGTTCAGCATGTGGACGAAGATAGGTCGCGGCACACCTGATTGCCCCGGTTTGACGCTTGCGCTCGAAGCCGGTGGCTCCTGCAAAGGTGTTGCCTTTCGCATTGCCGCCAAAGATGTTGAGCAGGAACTCAAAATCATTTGGAACCGCGAAATGGTCAGCGGATCCTACACACCAAAGATTATCAAATTACGTACCGACGATGGCCCCTTGCAGGCGATTGCCTTTGTCATGAACCATGCCCACGAAAACTTTGCCGGCAAACTACCATTGGAAGAAGTTGCGCGTGCCATCGCGGGCGCCGAAGGACCGCTCGGCAAATGCGAAGACTATTTGTTCAACACGGTTGAGCATCTCGACGAACTTGAGCTCGTCGATCATCAGCTGGCAAAGCTTGCTAAAATGGTGCGCGCGCTGAAAGCTTAGACTTAGACTTCTTGAAAAGAAGCGTCGCCAGACTTTCTCATTTCATCAGCGATGACGATCAATTCCCGGCGCAAAACTTTATTGGCGGCATTGCGCGGCAACACCTCGACAAACAAATAGGCCTTTGGTCTTTTAAAGTTAGCAAGCGGCGTTGTCTGCATATGC
>CAJXJM010000179.1 GCA_913054205.1 uncultured Rhodospirillaceae bacterium | reverse complement strand
GCCTTCATCCCGAAGTCCGGCCAATCGATGAAGTCGATCGCCGTTCCCGGACGCTTTGAAATGCTCGTCCAGAAAGCGGTTGATGCCGGTCATCCCACGATGATGGCACCGCCAGAGGCCAGTTATTGGTCGGTAATTGAGGCTGAAGACGCCGACTGGCTCAATCGGCGCCTGACCGCCCATCCGATCAACACCTATACTCAGGCGGTCGAGTATTCTATTGATTTGAAAGATGTCGGCTCTCTTACCTACATCCAAGCGGCGGTGAATGAGCTCGGCCAATTCGATAAATTTGCCGATCAGGTCAAAGGCAATCCCGCCTGGCAATACCATCTTGTTGATTGCGGTCATGAAATAATGGTCGACAAGCCGGGTGAATTGATTGAATTGCTTGCTGACGCGGCCTCGCGATAATGACCTATGATGAGTTTAATGCGTTTTGTGGTTCGCTGCCGGCGACCAATCACGTCGTGCAATGGGGTAATTCCCATGTTTGGAAGGTAGACACCAAGGTCTTTGCTATTGGCGGTTGGCAGGAAGGCGGTGAACCGGCATTCGTCTTTAAAGTTACAGACATCGCTTTCGAAGTTTTGCCAGATATGCCGGGACTAAGACCTGCACCCTATTTTGCTTCACGCGGCATGAAGTGGATACAGCAATTTGGCCAACCGGGATTGCCCGACGAGGAACTGCGCCGCCATATAGAACATTCTTATCTGATGGTATCTCGGAAACTGACAAAAAAGCGCCAAAAAGAACTAGGCCTTAATCAGGATTAATTTTTAGGCACCTTCGACGCCGTAATATTTAACCCCGAGTTTAATCGGGTCCATGCCGCGCTCGACACGGCTTTGATTGGTGTCGCGTAAGCTATACGCACAGCCGCAGTATTCCTGCTGATAAAACTTTTCTTCTTTAGAAATCTCGACCATGCGATTGGCACCGCCCTTTTTGCGCCAGTTAAAGGTCCAATAGGTGAGATCGTCATAACGCTCCGCTGCCCGGACACCGCAGCCATTGATTTGTTCCAAGTTCTTCCAGCGAGACGTGCCGAGCGTGCTGGAAAAAACTTTGAAGCCATTTTCCGCGGCATAAAGCGCTGAGCGCTCAAATCGCATGTCAAAACATAAAGTGCAGCGATAGCCGCGCTCGGGCTCATGCTCATAGCCCTTAACTTTGTGAAACCAGTCGTCTTTGTTGTAATCGAGATCAACAAATGGCACATCCAGCTTATCGGCAAAGCGCTTGTTTTCGTCTTTGCGAAGCTCGTATTCCTTAAGCGGATGAATGTTCGGATTATAAAATAAAATGGTGTAGTCGATATCCGAACGCTTCAATTCCGCCATGACATCACCGGCGCAGGGCGCACAACAGGAATGCAGCAAAATGTTGCTCGCATCACCCGGCGGCGCCAATTTGGGACGTTCAGCGGGTGTAGCCTGAGCGTTTCTTAAATTACTTTTGGATTTATCGATGTTATTCATTCATAAATCGCCAAAAAATTGGTTTTAAATGTTATCACGGCGCTGCATTTTATTACAATTGCGAATATTAAAACCACAATAATGTGTATACGGGCAGCTATATACGCCTGAATTAGGCGCCAAACAAGTCTTTGCCTACATTCGCAGATTATTTTTAAGCTGTCCAAAATAGGTGAATTTTACCCATGTTGCGACAGTTAAATTGTTTGTAAACAACATCTTATAAAAATTACATTAAAAATAGTTAATTCATATATCAACTTTATAATACGATATTATTACGAGTTTAACTTAAAAACCATTAATTAATATCTGCTTACTCCCTCAGCCCCTTCATTTTATTGACTTTTTCGGAATTGCTTAGGGTTAGGCAAAGTAACGATTCAGTTTGTGGTAATTCCTTACAAAAAATGGCCTGAAAAGGCGCTCCTGGATGGGCATATGTCTAGTATGACGAAATTGATAAAAATATGCGCCTTCGTTTTTACCGTTGCTGGAACCCTCGCGGTTCTGCTGGCAGCCATTACTATATTGGTGCCGACCCCAGCTGCCGCTCAGGAAGTTATCAGTAACGGTGCACCTGTTGTCTGTGATCAACGCAACACCATCGTTTCTTCCTTATCCGATGATTATAAAGAATCCCGGAATTCAATCGGACTGGCCAATAGTGGCTCCGTTGTTGAGGTGTTTTCCTCAGCCGATGGCTCCTGGTCTATGATTGTTACACGGCCTGACGGAATTACTTGCCTGATCGCTGCTGGAAAAAATTGGGAAACCACCACACAGAAAATAGGTCAACGTATCTAAACGATTTGAAGCGCCTTAAAAGAGCTTGCCGAATAGGAGTTGGTGGAAACCAATCCTTAAGGAATACCTCCCATCATACCAATTGCTAAAATTGGGAATGAGCCTCAGGTTTCAGAGGATATGGGAGGACGGAGCAAGCCACCAAAATACCTTAATTCAGGTGGTTGACAGAATCCATTTCAGCCCCCATTTTCCGCACCATTCCTCCTGCGTCAAAATATCAGGTGCGGGGGTTTAATTTTGTTCACCAGTAATTGCTAAAATGCGCTGGACTGAAAGTTTTATGTTTTTGAAATACCTGAAACGTCTTAACAAATTACCGCTTGCTGCCCTAAGTGTTGTGGCTGTCGTGCTTCCTTTGTGGGTTTTTGAGTGGGGTCCCTCTAACGCCGCGCTTGATTTGCGGGCCAGCGCGCCGATTGACAGTTTGGATTTGGCACCGCCGTTTCAGCCGATTGTTTTAAACATAAAAGTTGGCAAAGGTGACACATTGATGAAGATTTTTGTCAAAGCGGGCCTGCCGCGCAATAACGCGCATTTGGCGATTACAGCTTTAACCAAAATCTATAACCCCAAACGCATTCGGCCTGGGCAAGATATCGAATTTATTTTTGAACCGGGTGCCGTATTGGATGAGAAAGATGCGCATTCTAAAAATGGTGAATTAAAACAAATCACCATTCGGCCGGATTTGTACCGGGAATATGCTGTCTATCAATTGGACGATGATAAATTCACCGCTAAGTACTACAAAAAAGCCGTCAAAACGGAACTCGCCCGAGCCGCTGGTAAAATCAGCTCAAGCCTCTACGTATCTGCTGTAAAAGCGGGTGTTCCGGTTCCGGTGCTGATGGAGCTTATTCGGATTTATTCTTGGGATGTCGATTTTCAACGCAGCATTCGTTTGGGCGATCAGTTTGAAGTTTTATATGAACGTCTAACCACTGAAGACGGTGAGTTTGCGCGCTATGGCAAAATCTTATTCGCTAATTTGAAATTAAGTCGGACAGATCACCCGCTCTATCATTTTAAGGACAAAAAAGGGTTCAGTGATTATTTTGACCACAAAGGACGGAGCGCCCGCAAAGCCTTAATGCGCACGCCAATCAATGGTGCTCGATTGTCCTCAGGTTTTGGCAGGCGCCGCCATCCGGTGCTGGGGTACAACAAAATGCACCGCGGCGTTGATTTTGCGGCGCCGCGTGGCACGCCAATCTTTGCAGCTGGTTCCGGCACGATAGTCTACCGCTCACGCAACGGATCTTATGGTAAATACATTCGCATTCGTCACAACTCAGAATATTCAACAGCCTATGCGCATATGAGCAAATTCCGCTCATCGGTGCGGCGCGGTTCTCGCGTGAAGCAAGGTCAAATTATTGGCTATGTTGGCACGACAGGACGATCTACCGGCGCGCATCTTCATTATGAGATTTTGAGACGCGGCCGCCAGACCAATCCAATGCGGGTCAAAATGCCGTCCGGGAAACAACTTAAAAATAAAGAATTAGCCAAATTCATGAATGTGAAAGCGGCAACAGATTTTAAACTGGCCGGCGTTCCTAAAACTGAAAAAGTCGCTCAGACGGTTAAGCGGGCCATTCTCGCTAAATAGTTTTAAGCCGCTTCTTCCTGCACAATTTCACCGTTGATCTCTAATCCTTTTTTACCGGCGCTGACAGTGACAGTATCGCCGTCATTGATTTTGCCTTCAAGAATGAGACTGGCGAGCGTGTTTTCCAAGCTTCGTTGAATGACGCGTTTTAAGGGTCTTGCCCCATAGACCTGGTCATAGCCGGCGTCGGCAAGCCAGGTTAATGCAGCAGGATTGATATCAAGGGTAATTTTACGATCTTCCAGACGTAGACGCAGACGCTCAAGTTGAATATCGACAATGTCGCTCATATGTTCGCGGAACAATCGATGGAAGAGAACAATTTCATCCAATCTGTTCAAAAACTCTGGGCGGAAAGAGGCCCGGACAACCTCCATGACATCTTCTTTAATTTCAATTGAATCATGGCCTTCTTCTTGGTTGGCAAGAAGTTCTGCTCCAAGGTTGGAGGTTAAAATGATCAGCGTGTTTCTAAAATCAACGGTTCGGCCTTGACCGTCTGTCAGGCGGCCATCATCCAGCACTTGGAGGAGAATGTTAAAAACATCAGGGTGGGCTTTTTCTACCTCATCAAACAGGATGACCTGATAGGGGCGACGGCGAACAGCTTCCGTGAGCGCGCCGCCTTCATCGTAGCCAACATAACCCGGAGGCGCGCCAATCAATCTAGCGACGGCATGTTTCTCCATATATTCAGACATATCGATCCGCAACAGCGCGCTTTCATCATCGAACAAGAATTCTGCCAGAGATTTTGTCAGCTCGGTTTTGCCAACGCCAGTCGGGCCTATAAACAGGAACGAACCTGTTGGGCGGGCGGCGTCTTGAAGACCAGCCCGGGCGCGGCGCACAGCGTTCGAAACCGCGGTGAGGGCTTCTGCTTGGCCGATAACACGCTTACCTAAACGGGCTTCCATTTCGATGAGTTTTTCGCGCTCGCCCTGCATCATTTTATCGACAGGGATGCCTGTCCAACGGGAAACCACCGAGGCAATTTGATCCTCGGTTACAGTTTCCTGCACCATGCTATGATCCTCACCAGCTTCTGCCGTGGCTAGCTTTTCTTCCAGGCCAGGGATAAGGCTGTATTGCAACTCTCCGGCAGTTTCCAATTCACCTTCCCGAAAGGCTTTATCCAAAGCGATGCGCGCCTGATCCAACTGTTCTTTAAGTTTTTGTGTCTCGGCAATATCACTTTTTTCGCTTTGCCAAGTTTCAGTTAAGATGAGTGACTTATCTTCAAGACCGCCGAGTTCTTCATCGAGCAACAACAGGCGTTCCTGTGAAGATTTGTCAGATTCTTTTTTTAGCGCTTCCATCTCAATTTTAAGCTGGATGATGCGGCGATCCAGTTCATCGATTTCTTCGGGTTTAGAATCAACCTCCATGCGCAAGCGGCTGGCAGCCTCGTCCATCAGATCGATGGCTTTATCTGGTAAAAATCGATCGCTGATATATCGATTTGAAAGGGTTGCCGCCGCCACCAAGGCTGCATCAGTGATGCGAACACCGTGGTGAAGATCATATTTTTCTTTGATACCACGCAAAATGGATATTGTGTCTTCAACGGTTGGCTCGGGAATAAAGATCGGTTGGAAACGCCGGGCTAAGGCGGCATCTTTCTCAACGTTTTGGCGGTATTCTTTGAGCGTGGTTGCGCCGACACAATGCAGCTCGCCTCTAGCTAAGGCCGGTTTGAGCAGGTTCGAGGCATCCATCGCGCCTTCGGCGGCACCGGCGCCTACAAGCGTGTGCATCTCATCGATAAACAAAATCACTTCACCAGCGGCTTCGGTTACTTCGGTGAGAACGGCCTTCAAACGCTCTTCAAACTCGCCCCTGAATTTAGCGCCGGCAAGCAAGGCACCCAAATCCAATACCATCAATTGTTTTTGCAAAAGTGCTTCCGGCACATCGCCATTGACGATGCGTTGGGCCA
>CAJXJM010000178.1 GCA_913054205.1 uncultured Rhodospirillaceae bacterium | reverse complement strand
TAGGAACGATGGACTGATAGGCTGTTGTAGCGAGGGGGCCAATGAGAAGTTGGTTAATGTGGGTGCAGCCTTTAACGCCGCCAATCGCTTTTTGGACATTGCGCGTCCAGCCGGTGGTGATTTTTAATCCGATCAGCGCTTTGACGCCATCCGTAATATTGGGGCAAATGTGAAAAGGCCCTTGTTCGGTCGACGCTTCGGCATCCTGTACGACTAGATCGTTATCGACTGTGAGGCGGACGAGCATGTCATGAACCGGCGTGCCAGCACCGACCAATCCCCGGTCCTGGTTCTCAAAACTGTAGGTTTTTGTGTCCGTGATCCGGCCTTCTATGTCCCACAAGCCATCATCACGCTCATATCCGATGCAGCGTATTTCACGGGTGTGAATATGGTTCCGTTTTACCGGCGGCGATAATGGCATGGTTGACCTCCCTGAGCCTTCCGGGCGCTACGATCTGTCGCCACGGTCACTGTGAAGGGCGGTTTTAGGTCAATATTGACTGGAGGTCAATTCTAAGAATTAAGCAGACGCTATACGTTTGCTCCATAACCGGTATCAAATATGAAGGCTTCACGTTGACGCACATCTTCTTCTAACTGGTCTTTGGCGGCCGCATACAGATCGCGAATTGAAACGATGCCGACGATTTTATCGTCTGCGACAACGGGAAGGTGGCGATATCCGCGCATCCGCATCAATTCCAGCGCATTGACCGGCGAATCATCCGGTGCCAGAACGTCCGGATTGGCCGTCATAATCTGAGATATCGGAGTGTTATCCGGATCCAGACTACCAGCCAACACCTTAGCCGTTAGATCGCGTTCGGTGACGATGCCAACAAGCTTTTCGCCATCGGCAATGAGAACAGCGCTAATATGATTGGTGCCCATTAACTTGGCAGCTTCGCGGGCGGTGCCGGTTTCCGGCAGCGTTTGTAACGTTTGATTGTCAACAATGTCAGGAATAATTTTACCTGTCATAGCCCCTCTCCTTTTTTTGTGAGAAAACGGTCTATTAATAGTGATGGCAAAAAGTATAACTCAACTGATTTCATATTTGTAGAGAGAGATGTAATAAATTGCTAATTTGCTGAAAATTCTGCCAATTGTGGTGGGGTTATGCGAATCGCCGTAATTTGATGGCGTTGGCGGCGCATGATATCGAATCTCAAGCCATAGTACATAAATGCCTGACCAACCTTCGGAATGCGCCTGGATTCATGAAGAATAAGGCCCGCGATTGTTGCAGCTTCTTCATCAGGTAAGTTCCACTCGAACTGGCGATTGAGATCACGGATGGTGAAACTGCCATCAACGATATAGGAGCCATCCGACTGCGGCCTCAGACCCGGCACGCTGATATCATGCTCATCGGCAATATCGCCGACGATTTCTTCTAATATATCTTCGAGCGTTACGACACCTTGAAGACTGCCATATTCGTCAATCACCAAAGCAAAATGTTCATGCCGGTCGCGGAAAGCCTGTAATTGATCCAGCAGAGGTGTCGTTTCAGGTACAAACCACGCATCCGCAGCCAGTGCTTCGACATCAATATCAAAGCTGCCGCCATGTTGATGAATAGCGCGCAAAACCTCTTTGGCATGTATAACGCCGATGACATTGTCGGGCTGATCTCGCCACAACGGCATGCGAGTGTAGGGGCTGGCAAGAACTTCAGCGACAATTTCTGCGGCCGGTTCATCGGCATTTATCATCGCGACTGTTTTGCGGTGCACCATAATTTCGCCGACTTCCACCTCTGCCAGATCGAGCACACTTCTGAGCATGGCGCGTTCATGCTGAACTGTTTTATCGTCATCTTCTTCGCTTTGATGGAGGTCAATGGCACCCCGTAATTCATCGGTTTTTGAAATGAAGTCTTCACCGCTGTGGAGACGAATACCAAATATACGCAAAGTGATCCGAACCATCCATTGGGTCGCAAATGTAATCGGCGACAGCACAAATACCAAAGGTCGGATGATCGGGGCAATTTGCAAAGCCGTTCGATCGGCATTTTGTAGCGCGTAGGTTTTGGGTAGGATTTCGGCAAACATGACCACAAGGGCGGTCATGATGATTGTCGCATAAGCGATACCCGCTTCACCAAACATGGCAATAAGGATGCTGGTCGCGAGGGCTGAAGCCAGGATATTGACCAGATTATTGCCAATTAGGATGGCACCGATAAGCCGTCCTTTTCCTTCTTGGAGTTTGTTCACGGTTTTAGCGCGTTCATTGCCCTTGTTTTCAAGCTGGTGCATGAGCGGGCGTGATGCCCTGGTCAAAGCCGTCTCGGAGCCTGAGAAAAAAGCCGATAAAACCAGTAAAACAGCGATAGAAACGATAACGGTTAGCATAACAGTTTCCAGTTAATCTTGCTTGATTGCATTATCCACGATGTGGCGGGCATCATCCATATTAATATCCCGGGCAATGAACGCGCCGCCGATGCCCTTAGCCAAAATGAATGTCACCTTTCCATTTTCGACTTTTTTATCAGACTGCATATGGTCGAGCAGGGCATCCGTATCCCAAGAAACCCCATTAATGTCAGTTGGGCGAGTCGGCAGACCGACGGCGGCATAATGCGCTCGGGTGCGATCCGCATCGCTTTTTGAGCACAATCCCAAATGCGCGGATAGATCAAACGCCATGCAGATGCCAAGACCGACCGATTCACCGTGCAATAACGTGTCGTTAAATCCGGTTTCCGCTTCCAATGTATGACCAAAGGTGTGGCCAAGATTAAGCAACGCCCGAACCCCTTGCTCTGTTTCATCTTCAGCGACGATCTTAGCTTTTGATTGGCAACTGATGAGGACTGCCTTACGGCGGTGCTCTTTATTCCCATTGCAAAGCGCAATACCAGTTTCCTCAAGCCATTCAAAAAATTTAAGATCATTGATCAGGCCGTATTTAGCGACTTCAGCGTAGCCTGCCAGAACTTCTCTTTTCGGCAGGCTATCCAAGGTATCGATATCGGCAAGAACCAATCGTGGTTGATAAAAGGCGCCGATCAAATTTTTGCCATGCCGGGTGTTGATGCCGGTTTTCCCGCCGACTGAGCTATCGACTTGCGATAATAGTGTTGTCGGAATTTGGACAAAGTCGATGCCGCGCAAAACCGACGCGGCTGCATAACCGGTAAGATCACCGATGACGCCGCCACCAAGCGCAATAAGCGCACATTTTCGGTCAATCTTTAGGTCTAGAATTTGATCGATCAATTGTTCGAAATGGCTGATGCTTTTGGTCTGTTCGCCAGCCGGCAGAATAATGCTTTCAGAGGTCAAGCCCTCTGATTCCAGGGATTTTTCCAAACTGTTCAAATAAAGCGGCGCGACGTTTTCATCGGTTACGATAATGACCCGCTTGGCACGAATGACCGGTTTGATCAGGCTGCCAGCCTGACTTAAAAGGTCACTGCCGACATGGATGTCGTAACTCCTGTCGCCCAATTCGACTGTTAATGTATCATAGGCACTCATTTGGAGGTCTCGGCTTCCATTTGGTGTTCGATTAATTCCGTCATAATCCTCTTTGCCGTTTCCGGTGCGGGTTCATCACTCACATCAATGACAAAGTCTGCACTAGCATAAACTGGGTAGCGTTCATCTATCAATTTCGACAAAATTGCGCGGCCATTTCCTTTGTTCAATAACGGTCGTCCGCTACGGCGTTCGGTTCGGCGCACCAATAAATCAAGGTCTGCCCTCAGCCAAACAGCCGCACCATGGTCTGCGATTTCTTTGCGAATATCTTCATTCATATACGCACCGCCGCCGGTAGCGAGAACGGCCGGTTTTGCGCCTAATATTCTTTGAATGACCCGACGTTCGCCATCTCTGAAATAATCTTCGCCAAAGCGGTCAAAAATTTCCTGGATCGAGCATCCCGCGGCTTTTTCAATTTCTGAATCGGCATCGATAAACGGCAGGCCGAAAGAAGACGCAATAATGCGCCCCAATTTGGTTTTTCCGGCTCCCATAAGGCCGACAAGGACAATAAATTTACCTTGCATCCAATCGGGCAAGTCGATTATTTCTTGGTTCATAAGAGTTCTTTATCATGTTATTTGGTTTTTGGGGCGTTTTGGCACGTTTTATTGCCGAAAAATTGCCATAGTTTGAAAATATCCTAAAAAAATAAACTTTTTTGAGGCTGGTAATGGCGGTCCTAAATAACTAAAAGAGCTTAAATATAGTCGATTCGCCAGTTTACGGAGCATTTGAGGGTATGAAAAGTTTGTCGCGTATCATAGTTATCATGGTTGTTGGATTAATTGCAGGAACCGCTATATTTTTATCCACATGGGATATTCCGGCGCCCGTAGCTAAAGTAGAAAAAGTTATTTCGAATGAAAGATTCCAGAAGTAGAAAAATGCTAAAAAAAGCCCGAGGTAAAAACGTTGTTTCTATAAGTTTGTTGAGCTTGCTCCTGATGGCGGGAAGTACTCCTTCGGCTATTGCCCAAACGCCAACCCAACTGCCAGCACCTGCTCCAAAACAATTGTCGCCCGCCAAAGTATTAGCACCATCGCCAGTTCTAACAAACCTCCAGCCGACAATGCCGTCTGCCATCCAGCCAACGACATTGGCACCGCCTCCGTCGATTCGGGCGCGCGTGCCTCTGAAAATTAATGTTGAGGAATTGCAGGAAATAGATAGCGATTCTGTTGGCACATTGACGGCAGAGCAGGGCGGCTTTGGCATTAATATGTGGGAAGGAACATCGCGTTCCTTGGTCGAAAAACTTCTCCCTAAATTGCCGGTTAATTCGTCATCGCGCACGATGCGCGATTTGATGCGTCGATTGTTATTGAGTGCAGCAACGGCACCTGGAAGCGTAAATCCGCTTGATAATCAACTTGCCTCTGCCCAAATCGGAGCCGCGCCGGTTTTGGCTCCGCCCGCGAAAAAAGTAGGCGAATCGGGGAAAATATTGGCAATGCGGATAGAGCGTTTGTCGGCAATGGGTGATGTCGCCGCGGTCGACAGTTTACTGAAAGTGGCTCCGGGCCGCGATACTGATTATGCGTTGTTAAAAGCCGAGACCGACGTTCTGTTCCTGTCCAATGATAACGCGCGCGCCTGTCCATTGATTGCCAGTCAAATTCGAAATATCGATACACCTTATTGGCAAAAAGCTTTCATCTATTGCCAGGTGCTGGCAGGAGAGCATGACAAAGCTAGTCTCGGTGCCGATATGTTACGGGAAACCGGCGATAAAGATGAGGTGTTCTTTGGTCTCATCAATACGCTGACAGATGTCGAGAAGTTCAAGCTCACCAGTTTGAAAAATCCGACCCCGTTGCATTTCTCAATGATCAGGGCGGCTAAAGTAAAATTACCAAAAGATGTGACGTCCTCCAACAATCCCGCTGTGCTTAAAACCATTGCAACCAGCCCCAATGCAGAAGCCGCTTTACGCATTGATGCGGCAGAACGGGCTGAGGCAATGGGTGCTCTTGATACAGATGTGTTGCGTCAGCTTTATGCCGGCGTGACCTTTACCAAGGAAACGCTGGATACCGCTTTGTCCCAGGCAAGCATCGAACGCACTTCATTGAGCCGGGCGTTGCTGTACCGCAAAGCGCTGGTTGAAAGCATTGCGACGGCGAAAGCAGAAATTTTGGCACAGGTCTTTAAATTAGCGCGTGAAGGCGGATTGTTTCAATCAACGGCACGCGTTTACCACCGCATTTTAAAAGACTTACCGGCGACACAGGATCTCGTATGGTTTGCGCCAGAAGCTGCCCGCGCCTTATTGGCCGCTGGCGACGGAGCTTCCGCTGAAATCTGGTTCAATGTATTGCGCACGACAGGCATTGTAGATGAAAAG
>CAJXJM010000177.1 GCA_913054205.1 uncultured Rhodospirillaceae bacterium | reverse complement strand
TGCTTGGTAAAATTGCGACAGCGATATTTGTAACGGGATTCCTATCGATGGAAGTTATGGCACAGGACTTTGACGTTCAGGGCCATCGCGGCGCACGCGGCCTCGCGCCGGAAAATACTTTGGCGGCCTTCGCCCGTGCTTTGACGATCGGCGTCAGCACTTTGGAATTGGATGTAGGTGTTAGCCGCGAAGGAACCGTCGTTGTTACGCACAACCCACGGCTCGAACCTGACATTACCCGTCGTTCAGACGGTACTTGGTTGACGGCCACCGGTCCCGCGATCCGTACTTTAAGCCTCGAAGAAATTAGATCATTCAACGTTGGGCAAACCAAGCCCGGAAGCCGTTAGCGTCCGCTCCTGGCTAATAACAGACTCTTTGTCCTTGAAACAATTGGTGTCTGCCTTCGGGAGCAATGCGAATAAAAAAAACGGTCCTTAATTGAGGACCGTTTTCGCATCTTCTATTTAGTTAGTTTATCCAAGAGCTTGAACAATGCTCTCCGTCATTGCCTTGGCATCCGAAAATAGCATCATGGTGTTATCCCGGAAGAACAATTCGTTATCGACGCCAGCATAACCAGATGCCATTGAGCGTTTGATGAACAGCACCGTGCCGGCGTTCTCGACTTCGAGGATCGGCATGCCATAGATAGCACTGGTTGGATCGGTTTTAGCCGCTGGGTTGGTCACATCATTGGCTCCAATGACAAAAGCAACATCCGCTGTGGCGAACTGGGTGTTGATCTCTTCGAGCTCAAACACTTCGTCATAGGGCACGTTGGCCTCTGCCAGGAGCACGTTCATGTGGCCCGGCATACGGCCGGCAACAGGGTGGATAGCGTAAGACACATCGACGCCTTCTGCCTTCAAAAGATCGCCCATTTCACGGAGCGCATGCTGAGCTTGCGCAACGGCCATGCCATAACCCGGCACGATGATGACTTTGCTGGCGTTCCTCATAATGAAAGCCGCATCATCGCCGCTGCCGGATTTAACGGCTTTGCCTTCGCCGCCACCGCCAGCCGCTGGGCCAGCAACTTCACCGCCAAAACCACCGAGCAGAACGTTAAAGATCGACCGGTTCATGCCTTTACACATGATATAGCTCAAAATCGCACCAGAGGAGCCGACAAGCGCACCTGTGACGATCAACGCGGTATTGCTAAGGGTAAAGCCAATACCGCACGCCGCCCAACCTGAATAGGAGTTCAGCATTGAGACCACGACCGGCATATCGGCACCGCCGATCGGCAAGATGATTGTGAAGCCGAGGATTATCGACAATGCGACTACAGCCCAGAACGCATTCGGATCATTCGATTGCACCAACCATACAACGGATGCGACCAGGGCAATGCCGAGAAGAGCGTTCAGCGCGTGTTGGCCGGTAAATACCAAAGGCGATCCACTGAGGACGCCTTGCAGCTTACCAAAAGCGATCAGCGAGCCTGAGAAGGTAATCGCACCAATCGCCGCGCCGACCGACATCTCAATTAGGCTGGCAGCCTGAATGTTGCCAAGTACGCCAATGCCATAAGCTTCGGGTGCAAAAAACGCTGCTGCTGCGACAAACACCGCAGCCAAACCAACGAGTGAGTGGAAGGCCGCGACCAATTGCGGCAACGCCGTCATCTCAATTTTAAGAGCAACCACGGTTCCGATCGCACCACCGATGACAACACCGGCAATAATCAACTCGAAGCTCATAACGGTTGGATCCGCAAGCGTGGTACCGATGGCAATGACCATGCCGATGACACCAAGGCCAACACCTCTACGGGCGCTTTCCGGTGAGCTTAATCCGCGCAATGCTAAAATGAAGCAGACTGCTGCCGCGAGATAGGCAAATCCTGTGATTGACTCGCTCATTTGCCGGCCTCCACTTTTTTAGGTTTCTTTTTAAACATCGCCAACATTCGGTTGGTGACAATAAATCCACCAAAGATGTTCACCGATGCCAAAATCACGGCAGCAAAGCCCATGACTTTGGAGAACCCCATATCAGCCGGCCCGGCTGCAATCAGCGCGCCAACGATGATCACGGAAGATACCGCATTGGTCACACTCATCAGCGGCGAGTGCAACGCGGGTGTCACACTCCAAACCACAAAAAATCCAATGAACACGGCCAGAACAAAGACCGTAAACATAAATATAAAAGGATCGCCGGATGACGCGGCCTCTGCTGCTTTAGCAGCCAATTTATCTGTACTCATGATTAACTTCCTTCGCCGGTAAGGCGAGGATGGACAACTTTGCCATCCTTACACACCAGCGTTCCTTGAATGATTTCGTCTTCCCAGTCGATGTTGAGAGATTTGGTCTCTGGATCAACGAGAGGCGTGATGAAGTTGACGAGATTTTTAGCAAATAGCTGACTTGCGTCTTCAGCAATCCGGCTCGGCACATTGGCATGACCTATAATGCTGACACCGTCTTTTTTGACGATTTTACCGAGTTCAGAAAGCGGGCAATTGCCGCCGGCCTCAACAGCCAGATCAACAATTACCGCTCCGTCCGGCATTGAGGCGACCATTTCTGCCGTCACCAGCACAGGAGCTGAGCGACCTGGGATAAGTGCTGTCGTAATAACCACATCTTGCTTTTTGATATGTTCGGCAACAACTTGCTTTTGCTTTTCGAAATATTCCGGCGGCATTTCCTTGGCATATCCACCTTCGGTCTGCGCATCTTTTTCCATTTCAGGATCAACTTCGAGGAATTTACCACCCAAGCTTTCGACTTGTTCTTTGGTTGCCGGCCTGACATCGGTTGCGGTGACAACCGCGCCCAGGCGCTTGGCAGTGGCAATCGCCTGCAACCCTGCGACACCCACACCCATGATAAAGACCTTTGCCGGCCGGATTGTTCCTGCTGCTGTCATCATCATTGGATAAGCTCGGCCCAATTCAGAGGCTGCATCCAGCACAGCTTTATAGCCAGCCAGATTACTTTGTGAGGAAAGGATATCCATCGATTGCGCCCGCGTGATGCGCGGCAACAACTCCATCGCAAATGCCGTGACCCCGGTCGCTGCCAGTTTTTCCATCGCTTCGATATTGCCAAGCGCCGATAGGCTGGCGATGAGAATAGTACTGCTGGTATATTGCGACAAATCGTCCCCGGCGTCCGCCACCGGGCCTCTTATTTTAAGAACAATGTCGCTTCCTTGAATGGCTGAACTAGCATCCGAGCTAATTGTTGCGCCCGCTTCTTTCAAAGCGTCATCGCTAAACGAGGCGCCCTCTCCGGCACCGGCTTCAATGGTGACATCAAATCCTAAAGCGTTAAGTTTTTTAATAGAATCGGGTGAGGCCGCGACGCGTAACTCATCTGAGAGCCGCTCCTTGGGCACTGCAATTTTCATTCTTTTCCCCCTGGAATATCGGTTGGGATTGAGTTTAGACTTTTGACCAAAAAACTGGGCGTAAGATGACGATTTTAAGGGGATTTGCAAGCGTCAATATGACAGAGAAAATCGACATTTTAAGCTGGTTTCGTCAGGTGAACTTTCTTAAACACCGCCGCTTGGTTCTTCGCCAGTGTTTTCTCATCAAAATCGTCGATCAATTCGTGGAAAATTTGATGCCAATTCACTTCTGCCCGTAAATGGGTGAAGACCGAACCCAGGCCAATGGCAGCGCGGTCCATCAGCACAAATTCCGGTGGCGGCGCAATTCCGCCGATGCGATGAAGTTCTTCGCGCACTTTATGGGCAACGCCCCGGCCATAGGCACCATCGCGCTCCTGAATATGGCGAACCCTGTCTTCAAGCAAGGGGGCGTAAACAAATTCTGCCCATATATTCAGGATATCGATTGTTTCCTGATTGAGATTTTCAAAGCCCCAGGTCTCGTAGGCGTGAACTGCCAAGTCGGGATTATCGTCTCTAAGCGCCATATAAAGATTGATCACGCCGCTCACAAAAGAAGGCTCAAACACGCGAATGCAGCCATAATCCAGCAGATTGATCGAGCCATCTTCGCGCACAGTATAATTTCCGAGATGAGGATCGCCGTGGATCACACCGTAATTGTACAGCGGCACATACCAGGCCCGAAACATGTTGAGCGCCACCTTGTTTCGATCCGCGGCATCTGGATGTTGCTCGATATAGGGAAGCAACGGTGTCCCCTCAAGCCACGTCATACTGACCAGACGTTCGGTGCAAAGCTCTTCAACGACTTCCGGCACATGCACCTGTATTTCGCCGCTGAGCATTTCCTGATAAAGCCGGATCTGTTTGGCCTCTCGAACATAATCCAATTCTTCCCGCAGGCGCGCCGACAGTTCTTTGTGAATGGCCGTCGGATCAATCGCCTTGTCATAGCGGCGATAGATATCAAATACCAATTTCAACTGGCGCAGATCGGCCTCAACAACAGATTGCATGTCAGGGTACTGAAGTTTGCAGGCGATTTCGCGGCCCTCTAAAGTCTTTGCCTTATGAACCTGGCCGAGCGACGCCGCCGCCGCTGCTTCCTGCCCAAAATCAGATAATTTGGAATGCCAGTCGTCCCCCAGCTCGCCCGACATCCGCCGTTTAACAAATCGCCACCCCATAGACGGCGCATTGGCCTGGAGCTCCGCCAATTGATCGGCGTATTCGGGCGGCAGTGCATTTGGGATTGTTGAAAGGATTTGTGCGACTTTCATCACCGGGCCTTTCAGACCACCCAGAGCAACCTTTAAATCCGATGCGTGCTCTAATCGATCAATTTTAATCCCGAGATAGCGCTCGCCGGCCAAACGCGCAGCGAGACCGCCAACCGCCTTGCCGACTTTCGCATACCGCCGTACCCGTCCACCTAAACTGTTTTCATCGGCCATAGGATACCTTAGAGGCTTTGCTCCAACTCGTCGACAAAGCCCGACACAACACCCAGCCCGCGCTGCCAAAAGGCAGGATCGCTGGCATCTAACCCAAAGGGTGCCAGCAATTCCTTGTGCCGCAGCGTGCCGCCGGCCTTTAACATGTCGAGATATTTATCGCGGAAACCTGGATGACCTTCTTGGAAAACGTCATAGAGCGAATTCACCAGACAATCACCAAAGGCATAAGCATAAACGTAGAAAGGAGAATGGATAAAGTGCGGAATGTAGGCCCAGAAATGGCGATATTCCTCATCAAAGCGGAACGCCGGGCCGAGGCTTTCGGTTTGAACATCCATCCATATCTCGCCTAGACGATCGGCGCTAAGCTCGCCTTTGCGGCGCTCATCATGAAGCCGTTCTTCAAATGTATAAAAAGCAACCTGGCGGACAACCGTGTTCAACATGTCCTCAACTTTGGAGGCCAACATAATCCGGCGCTGTTTTTCATCCGCCGCCGTATCTAACATGCCCCTAAAGGTCAGCATTTCACCGAAGACAGACGCGGTTTCCGCCAATGTGAGCGGCGTGTCCGAGAGAAAATGCCCGTGCGGGGCCGCTAATATTTGATGCACACCATGCCCCAACTCATGCGCCAAGGTCATCACATCACGCGTTTTGCCATGATAATTCATGAGAATATAAGGATGGGCAGACGGCACTGTGGGATGCGAAAAAGCACCTGAGTCTTTACCCTCCCTGGGATCGGCATCAATCCAAGATTTATCAAAAAACTGCTCGGCAATTTCGCCCAATTGTGGTTCAAACGCGTTATAGGATTTGAGGACAGTTTCTTTAGCATCGCTCCAAGAAATTTTAGCATCATCCGATTCCGGCAGCGGCGCATTGCGATCCCAGTAATCCATCACTTCCACACCAAGCCATTTTGCTTTTAATTTGTAATATCGATGAGCAAGATTTTCGTAACTGTCTTTGACCGCAGTGGCCAAGGCATCGACCACCTCATCTTCGACCTGATTTGAGAGGTTGCGGCTGG
>CAJXJM010000176.1 GCA_913054205.1 uncultured Rhodospirillaceae bacterium | reverse complement strand
TAGCGGACATCAGTCCCAAACACGACGCGCCACTTCACTGACGAGCTCCAGTTTGCATTTTTGATCGGCGAAGGACAAAGGCGACCCGAGTATAGACGTTGAAAATCCGCACTGGGGACTCAGTGCAAGGCGTTCTAGAGGAACGTATCTTTGGGCCTCCTCGATTCGCTGGAGAAGTTCTTCAACGGATTCGATCTCTGGCCGCTTAGTCGAGATGAGCCCCAGCACGATCGTCTTATTTTCGGATATATGGCGTAATGGCTCGAAAGAGCCCGACCGGACATCATCGTATTCGAGAAGCAAGCGCGTTGCGCTGACCTTTTTGAATATTGCCTCAGCGATGGGCTCGTATCCACCTTCAACCAACCAGCGGCCGCCTTGATTGCCCCTACACAAGTGCATCCCAAAGGTTATATCTGAAAAGTCCGACATGACACTGTTGTCGAGTTCGATGCCGCGATCGAGCCACTCGGTCATTGTCCAGCCTCGCGATTCGTAAAACGCCCGTGTCGCAGGGTCTAGTAAAAGAGGATAATGTGGCGCATCAATCTGGATGTAACGTGCGCCAAGCTGGATCAACTCGCATATCTCTTCGCGCAAGATCGCGACGACATCGGCGAGAAAAGCATCCAGCGACCGGTATGCATCGGGCGGATGTGCTGGCGACCAGAAATTGACAAACAGGCTGGGGCTCGGCAGCGTCACTTTTACGATACGGTCCGTTCTATCTCGGAGATATACAAATTCTTCGGTCGAAAGAGATCTTTGACGTCGCAATTTGCCAGTTATACCAATATTTGTGGGTCTTTCATTTTGCTGGTGGCCAATCGCGTCGTCGTTATGCCAATCACCCCAGGTAAAAGTATCGAGACTTACGTTGCCGAATCCTTCCACCGCCTCGGTCATTTGGCTTTGAAAGGAAAGTCGCCGCATCTCACCGTCGGTGACGACCTTGAGTCCCACTTCTTCTTGGAGCGCCAAAGCTTCGTCAACGGCCTGATCTTCGATGGCCTTTAACTCCGCGATGGGAAGGTGCCCCCCAGCGAACGTTGTGCGAGCCTTTAGTAAAGCTGGCGGCCGCAATAGGCTGCCAACCGTTTCTGCGCGGGCTTTGATTTCAATGCTTTCCATCAAACCGCAGTATAAGCGCGATTTATTTGAAATCGCATTGGAACTTTGTCGCCAGACAGCAAGTTGACATTAGATGACGGGATTTTAATGTCCGCTCTACCCCTGAAAGCAGACATTTGCGCATTTTCCGCTGCCCAGTTACTTCGTTCCGCCGCCATCATGGTCGCGGCCAGTGGCCCCGAAAAAAATCTTGCCTACTTGATCTTCGAGCGATCTGTAGTCCTCGGTCTTGTCGATAGTGGCGCCGGCGGCCAAGCTCTTTTTTGATTTTCCTGGCTCAAGCCGCAAGTACTTGCCGCCGAACTGCCCTTCGCTGCGGATAGTCGCCACCGTGTCCTCCGGCACCTTGATGCCCGATTTGATGGTCAGGGTGACGACGACTCCGTAGTTTACCGGATCCAAAACCTGTTGCGTGACGGTTCCGATTTTAACGCCGCTAATCTTCACGTCGCTGCCGGGCTGCAATCCGCCGACCTTGGTGAATATCGCTTTCACGCCGTACCCTTGGACGGTTCCCACCTCGGCGGTGGTGATGAAAATATAGAGGAATGCAAAGGCGACCAGTAATACCACGGCGCTCAGGGCTATTTCCGCTGGATTCTTACTCATTCGAAGCCCTCATCTTCATTTCGAACTTTGCCGGTATATTCGTTATTTCCTCCGCTTCGCCTGATTGGCATTGCCTTTACCGACGAGCAGCAGGGGCACTGCTAGCGAAAAGATCCCGGTCACGATTTTTCCAGCTTCTTAATTCATCCGAGGAAACCGTCCTGTATAAATTAATTTGGAGAAACGAATAGAATGACAAATTTCATCCCGTGAGACTTTATTCCCAGCTTAGTCAAGTGTCCAGGCCTCATAGTCGTCGCCGTCGGCGAGCGCCCGCCTGCCGGAGCTTGATCCGGCATCAGCCGAATGGTTTCCACAGCAAAATCAGCTTTGGTAGCACCGTGAGTGCTGCCAAAAGGGCGATGAACATTGCCGCTCCAGTTAACACGCCAAAAATGATCGTCGGGATGAAGTTGGACATCATCAAGATGGAGAATCCGAAGATGACGGTCGTGGTCGTGTAGAACACAGCTTTACCGATATTGGAATGGCAAATGTGCAAAGTCTCCACATAGTCGTGCGAAAGGGCGTATTCTTCTCTGAAGCGGTAGATGTAGTGAATGCCATTGTCGACGGCGATACCGATGGTGATAGCAGCAATCGTAATGGTCATCATGTCCATAGGAATTTTCGACCATCCCATCGCACCCAAAACCACTGCTGCACCCAACACGTTCGGCAGAATGCCGATAATTGATAAGGTGATTGACCGGAACAAAATCAAGAACATGATCGCAATACCCAGCATCACCACACCGATGGTCTTGATTTGCGATGCAAACAAGCTCTGAAGCATGTTGTTGTAAAGCACGAGCAGTCCACTCACGGTCACGTCCTTGATCAGCGGCTTAAAGTCGGCGAGCTGCTTTAATCCGTCTTTCTTCAACAGGTTCCGGCGCACCTTCTCCAGCAACTCTTTACGGCGCAGATCGGGTGTCGTATCCAAAACCCGCGCAATCAGCCGTATTTCGTTGTTTTTGATCGAGACAAAAGGTTCGATGAGGTTTTTTTTAACCGCGGCGGGAAGCTTGGTATACAGGAGTGCCAGTTCCATTCCGTCCAGCTTTTTTTCGGCAAAGGCTTCGGCAACCCGCACCGATGAAGCGAACGAGAGCACCTTGCCGATTTCGGGCAATCCGTCGAGATAGTCGTGGGCTTTTTTTATCAACTCGACCTTGGTCGGGTTGAACCATAATTCAGGTTTGCTGCGAAGCTGCGCCAAGAATTCGCGTTCTTCCTGAATCTCTTCCGGCGTCATTTCCTTGAGGTCTTCGGGCGTCAATTCTTCCGCATCATTCTCGAGCTTTATCAGTATTTCCAAAGGCGTCGTACCGCCGAGCTTTTCATCGATGAACTTGAGACCCTGATAAATTTCGGTGTCTTCACTGAAATAGTTGATGAAGCTGTTCTCGACCCGCAGCTGGGAAATTCCCGCCACGCTCACGAACGTTAAAACGACCGCCAACACCAGGATCTTTTTGCCATGAAACTCGGTCATACGGGCCAGATAACCGGGTACAGGAAACCGGTCGTTATCGACGGTGGCTTTGGCTTCGTCTTTTCCCATGACCAGCAGCAATGTAGGGAACAGCAGAAACGCGGTGGCAAACGTCACTGCCAATCCGGCGCTCATCATCCAGCCGAAGTCGATGACCGGCTTGATGTCGCTCACGACCAGAGAGCCAAATCCAATAATGGTCGTCAGCGCGGTGTAGAGACAGGGCCTCACCATCTTATGGATTGTGGTGCGGACCAGCGCCAGCTGATCGTCATCAGGATGATCCCGATGGAGCTGCAGATAGCGCACAATCAAATGAATGTTCATCGAAATTGTGATGATCAGCATGAGAGCCAAAAAATTTGACGAAATGACGGTGACTTTCCAGCCGATCAATCCAAGGATGCCGATCATGATTGATGCGGAGTAAAAGCAGCTAAGCAGAGGCAGAGCGATCCAACGCATTTTCCGGAAAATGGCGGTGAGAATAATGATCAGAAAGGCAAGAACACCGCCGCCGAAGACGATCAAGTCGTTGCGCACAAATGTCACCATGTCGTCGGTGATCATCGGCAAACCGCCGAGATGGAGAACGCCATGCTGGCGGTAGGGCGCGATAATATCTCTGATGCGGGCGATGTCGCGGTGACGTTGCGCGCTTCTCGCTTCATCTACCTGATCGTAGTCAGCGGTGATGCGTTTCAAAGATTGTGTCTCTTCGGACGACAAACCGGTCTGCCGCCTTTTCGCGCGTAAATCGTCGCGCGACTTGAGCAAGCGGTTGAACTTTTCATTCTCGACCAATGACAGCAGCAGCGCCGCGGTTCGACCATCGCTGCTGACAATGAGATCGCGGTAAATCGGGCTATTGATCAGTTCCTTCTTAGCCCTGGCCCGGTCGATACCGGGTTTCTCCAGGCTCGGCATATTTTCGACCATTTCCTGAATATCAGTATCCGAGCTATTGAATAGGGGGGCATCGAGTATTGTGAACACCGTGTCCACGCTGGTGACTTTCTTAAGTTCTCCACGGAGTTTTTTCAAAGGCTCTAATGCTTGGTCGGAGAAGAGATTTTCGTCAGGCGTGTAGGTCACAACGAGTAAGTCGCTGCTCGGGTATCGCTCGTGGATATTCCGGAACACCTTGAGGTCCGCGTCGTCTTCCAGCAACAAGGAGTCGGCCGATGCATCCAACTTGAAGTCTTTTGCATGATAGCCGAAGAAAACCAGAATTGAGAGCAGTACGATCAGAACTAACTTAGGATTGTGGAGCAGAGTGTCATAAGCCTGCACGGTACGAGACGTCATGAAGTTTCCCCTTTGAGCAATGCCGAATCCGCCAGGGGAACAATGGTATCAGCTGATGGTGTGTACACTTTTCCAGAGGGGTGAAAGTTATCGTCGACCACCAGAGTCGGATCGCCGCCTGCCCGTCTGAATTGACATTCCCCGGATGACATGCAAATTCAGAAAAATCGTACCACTATTCCACCTCCATGGGAAATGCAGCCTTTCGGCAGCCATCCGATGGCCTAATTTTGGAGATCGGCCCTGGTCTGGAAGACCATTTGCCCTGATTTTTTGCCATTCAGACGCGCCCCTCCTGGGATTTTCACCTCGCCGTCGATTCGCTCGGCCTACCCCGGAACCGGTCTTCATTCGGCAGGTGAGCAAAAGGCATAATTGTTGTTCGTTAGTTAAATTTGCTAATGTCCGCTTTTGGCTAATAGCGGACTCATTGGCACTGTCTGAATAGTGTCCGCTTTTGACCCAAAGCGGACATTCTCAATTTGACGTTGAATATATTGCCACAAGGCGAACTTTAATTAGAATAATCTTTTTTTGACGCGGGAGTTTAGGGTGATTGAAGAAAGTATAGAGCAAACGTCTGAGAATGTTTTTAAAATTGGTCTTTTTGCCGCCAATTGCTCCGGTGGAATTGCCGCCACCAATGTGAAAGAGCGATGGCAACCGACGTGGCAGAATAATCTGGACCTGGCCCAGATGGCAGATAAAGCGGGTTTGGAATTTATGCTGCCGCTGGGCCGCTGGGCTGGTTACGGTGGTGAAAACGATCACAACGGCGTGTCGTTTGAAACGCTCCTTTGGTCAGCAGGATTACTAGCAGCTACCAAACGGATCATAGCCTTTTCAACACTCCATGTTGCCATGATAAATCCGGTCTTTGCTGCCAAGCAAATGGTGACAGCTGATCACATTGGCGCTGGTCGGTTTGGGATCAATATTGTTTGCGGTTGGAATGCCGAAGAGTTCGGTATGATGGGCATCAGTCTTGATGAACATGATCGACGCTACGAACTGGGTCAGGAATGGTTGGAGATTGTCAGTAAAATCTGGCAGGAGGACGAACCTTTCGATTTTAAGGGAAGGTTCTTTCAATTGAAAAAAGTTAGGGCCAAACCAAAACCAGTCAGCCAGCCAAGGCTGCTGATTATGAATGCGGGACAATCTGGCCCAGGGTTGGACTTTGCCGTCCGAAATGCAGACTACTTATTTCGTGGTATTCAAGCTATGAGCACAGCTAAGGCTGAGAATGAGCAGGTAAAAGCCCGGTCAGAGTCGCTTGGTCGAAATGTTGGCGTATTCACTAATGCTTATTGTGTGTGTCGCCCAACCGTTCGCGAGGCCGT